>PAHB01000004.1 GCA_002704665.1 Pseudomonadota bacterium | reverse complement strand
TGATTTCGCCCGTCTGTTAAGCGATGCCACACAAGTCTCTTGCTCTGCGTTTGGCAATGCACTAATCGAAAATATGGAAGGTGGCTAGAGTTACCCTCGTATTGCCTACCTTGCCGTTCTACTCGACCCTTTTGATCAGTCCTAGTCCAGCCGAACTACGGCTGTTAGGGTCGACACCTTAAATAAATCTAGGTTGCTTCCTGTATATTTGAAGCCTGTTTTCCTTTTGCCCCTTGCGTTACCTCGAAAGAAACTTTCTGCCCCTCTTTGAGGGTTTTAAACCCGTCCATTTGAATTGCAGAAAAATGAGCAAAGAGGTCTTCACTGCCATCGTCTGGAGTAATAAACCCGTAACCCTTGGAATCATTGAACCATTTTACCGTACCTGTTGCCATAACCCTCGCCCCTAAACTATAAGTCAGCGCCAATGAAACTCTAGCCGTCATCTGCAGTCTTACTAGAAAACTGACACTTTATTTTATCGAAATTTCAAAGGCATAGTTGCTTTTTAGGGTATTCTGCCGCTGAAGTCAAGTATATTACGAAGTTTTAAGCAAAAGGAGCAAAAAAAACCCAATATTTTCCTTTTGTGGGCCTTGCAATTAGGGAGTTGAAGACTTAGTCTGTAATGCGGCTATAGTTGTTAAAACGTAACATTTTTATCCGAGTTAAGCGTATATGGCAGAGGGAAACAGAGAAGAAACCCTTCTTAGGGAAGAAAAAAGCATAGTAAAACCACCGAATCCGTTTAAGGTATTGCTTTTAAATGACGATTACACTCCAATGGAATTTGTTGTTGGTGTGCTTCAAAAATTTTTCAATATGAATCAGGACCAAGCCACACGCGTTATGTTAAAAGTACATACTGAAGGGCAGGGCGTTTGTGGTACTTTTTCAAAAGATGTTGCTGCTACTAAAGTGGAGCAAGTTCTCAGATTTGCCAAGCAGAACGGGCATCCACTGCAATGCACCATGGAAGAGGCATGAAAAGATGATTGCACAAGAATTGGAAGTAAGTTTACACATGGCGTTCATGGATGCGAGACAAAAACGGCATGAATTCATTACAGTAGAACATTTGCTGCTAGCCATGCTAGATAATCAGTCGGCTTCGAATGTTTTATCGGCCTGCGGCGTCGATATTGAGGATTTGCGCAAGTCGTTGCTGGGGTTTATTGTTGAAAACATTCCGGTTTTAGATGAAGAGGAGGTTGATACACAACCCACGTTAGGCTTTCAGAGAGTAGTCCAAAGGGCAATTTTGCACGTTCAGTCGTCGGGCAAAAAAGAAGTTAATGGTGCGAACGTCATAGTCGCGATCTTTGGTGAAAAGGACTCTCATGCTGTCTATTTTTTGCACCAGAAGGGTATCACCCGTCTAGATGCGGTTAACTTTATATCGCATGGAATCAAAAAAAGAGAAGACTCCGAAGAAAGCAAAACCGATGGTGATGTAGAAACAGAGGGCGATAACAAAAAAAATAATACGGGTCCTCTTGAAACTTACACAACCAACCTAAATTCATTAGTTCGTTCAGGAAAAATTGATCCTTTGATTGGTCGAGGTTATGAATTAGAACGAGTCATCCAGATTCTTTGCCGTCGGCGTAAGAACAATCCACTTTTGGTTGGCGAGGCTGGTGTCGGGAAAACCGCAATAGCAGAGGGGTTAGCTGTCAGAATTGTCGAAAATAGAGTTCCGGAAATTCTGAGCGATTTTGAAATTAGGTCGTTGGATTTGGGAGCTTTGTTAGCGGGAACAAAATATCGAGGCGATTTTGAGCAAAGGCTTAAAGCTGTTCTGAAGCAACTCAAAGAGAGAGCCGGGACGATTTTATTTGTCGACGAAATCCACACACTCATTGGCGCCGGAGCGGCCTCCGGCGGGACACTAGACGCTTCTAATTTACTCAAACCGGCCCTTTCCTCCGGGCAGCTGAAATGCATAGGAGCGACTACTTACAGCGAATACAGGGGGATTTTTGAAAAGGACCACGCACTATCGCGCAGATTCCAAAAAATCGATGTCAACGAACCATCGATTCCGGAAACGATATCTATTTTGCGCGGACTTAAGACGCGGTTTGAAGGGCATCACCAGGTCAAATATACTGTGGGCGCTCTAACAGCTGCTGCTGAGTTGTCCTCCCGTTTTATAACCGATCGATTTCTTCCTGATAAAGCGATTGATGTCATAGACGAAGCAGGAGCCGCTCAAAGAATAAAACCAAAATCCCGAAAAAAAAGAGTTATTAGCAAATCAGAAATTGAGCAGGTAGTGGCAAAAATAGCAAGAGTACCAGCACAAACTGTTTCTCGCGACGATCGCAATAAGCTGGGCAACCTAGATAGAGATCTGAAGACAGTCATTTTCGGCCAAAATGCCGCAATCGAAGCCGTTAGCACTGCGATTAAAATGTCCAGAAGTGGACTTGGAGATCCGCGAAAGCCGGTTGGATCATTCTTATTCAGCGGGCCCACAGGAGTGGGTAAAACGGAAGTTGCAAGGCAATTAGCCTACACCTTAGGTGTGGAACTTTTGCGATTTGACATGTCGGAGTATATGGAGCGGCATGCCGTGTCAAGACTCATTGGTGCCCCCCCCGGATACGTCGGCTTTGACCAAGGGGGATTATTGACTGAAGCAATTACCAAACAACCTTATTCAGTGATTCTATTAGACGAGATAGAAAAAGCGCACGCGGACATCTTCAACATTCTTCTTCAAGTAATGGATCACGGCACTCTTACTGACAATAATGGTCGAAAAGCTGACTTCAGAAATACCATCGTTATAATGACCACAAATGCTGGCGCGGCGGATTTAACAAAGAGCTCAATGGGATTTACCAATAGTCGCGCTGTTGGCGACGAAATGGGTGCTATCAAACGTATGTTTACACCCGAGTTTCGCAACAGGCTGGATGCCATTATTTCGTTTGCTCCATTAAACCAAGAGACTATTTTAAAGGTGGTTGACAAGTTTTTGATGCAACTTGAGGAACAACTTATTGGTCAAAAGGTAGAGGTTACTTTTACGGAAAGTTTGAAAGAGTCTCTTGCTGAAAACGGTTTCGATCCGGTTATGGGCGCGCGACCTATGGCCAGACTCATACAAGACACCATCAGAAAAGCTTTAGCTGACGAACTTCTTTTTGGTCGATTGGTGTCAGGTGGAAAGGTTACGATTGATGTCGATAAAGGGAAAAAGACAGTCTTGGTATTTGACGAAGACAAGCAGCCAACCAAGGTTTTCTAGGTTTGAGGCGAACTCTTAACCAGGCTAAATCGGTTATGACAGTGGATTCAAGCGCATCTAATATAAAGACTTAGAGATAAAATCGAAAGGGTATTAGGGGGCATTTTTTGAAGGTAATATTTTGGGTAATAATTCTGATCGGTCTCCTTCCCTTGACAGCAAGTGGATCAGATACTAACGATTATATACAAGGTCGTGCGTTAGCGGCGACGTGTACAGGATGCCACGGAACAGATGGGAGAGGTCAAGGTGGTATTCCCAATATATCAGGATGGGAAAGGAAGGTTTTTGTGGACAGGATGCTGTATTTTAAGTCGGGCAATGCCCAAGCCACTTTAATGCACCAAATTGCTCCGGGCTACACGCTTGAACAAATCAATTTAATGGCGCAATATTTTTCCAAAAAATAGCTCTAATTTACACCATTATGCGAAAATCACGCCGAAATTTTCTTAAATCTGTCGTTTTAGGGTCATCGCTTGGATATATGCCCAGATATGTGAAAGGTAAAGGAAACCGGGCAAGAGTCGTGGTAGTTGGGGGAGGTTTTGCAGGAGCCACTGCAGCAAAATATATACGAATGTGGGATCCATCGATCGAAGTTACGCTTGTTGAAAAGAATAAAACATTTGTATCTTGTCCAATGTCAAATAGAGTCATATCTGGAGTATGGGATCTTAATAGAATAACCAAAAACTACTCTAATCTTTCAGAAAAATACGGAATAGAGTTATGTTTTGATGAAGCCCTTGATGTTGACTCCGTAAAGCGAGAATTAGTGCTTAGTGACGGCAAAACAAAATTAGGCTATGACCGGTTAATTTTGGCACCGGGGGTCGAATTTGCGTATCCAGAATTTTCTGGAGTTTCAGAATCAGAAATACAAAAAGTCATTCCTCATGCGTGGAGAGCTGGACCACAAACACTACTTTTGCGTCGGCAAATTAAAGCCATGAAAGACGGAGGAGTGGTAGTAATTTCAATTCCTTTAGCTCCGTATAGGTGCCCACCGGGACCTTATGAGAGAGCATGTCAGATTGCGTATTATCTGAAACAGGACAAGCCAAAGTCAAAAGTGATTATATTAGACGCCAATGAAAATATTCAGTCAAAGAAAAAATTATTTAAAAAAGCGTGGGATGTTATGTACGAGGGAATGATTGAATATGTACCAATGGCAGGAGTTGTCGATATTGATTTGCCAAATATGACAGTTAAACTTGATTTTGAAGATGTCCGAGCGGACGTGGTTAATTTTATACCGCCGCAAGAGGCAGGCTTTTTGGCGCGCAAGATCGGCCTCACCCCTAAAAAAGGCAAGTGGTGTGATGTAAACTTTTTAACGTATGAGTCGAACTTAGTGCCGAATGTTCACGTAATTGGTGACGCCATCACGGCTTCTCCAAAAATGCCGAAATCGGGTCATATGGCCAATCAGCATGCTAAGGTTTGCGCAGCCGCAATCTGCGCTACATTAAATGGCTATAATGTTAATTCTAAGCCAATGTTGACTAACACTTGCTACAGTTTTTTGGATCATCGAAATGTTATACATGTATCGGCAGTTTATGCTTACGATCCACTCAAAAACAGCATGGCAATTATAGAGGGAGCTAGTGGTATCTCCGAGGCCAATACTTTAGAGGCGGTTTACGCTGAGGGGTGGGCCGAGAATATTTGGGCGGACACCCTTGCATAAATGACGAGGTAACTGTCCGACTAAGCTATTGGACGCTTAGGGTCAGAAATCCAAGCGCTCCATGAACCAGGATATAATTTTGAGCCGGGCAAATCAGAAACTTCCATAGCCAGTAGGTTATGGCAGGCGCTGATTCCAGAGCCGCAGGTGTGCACTACTTTTTCTGGCGCATCAGTCGGTAAAACCTCCAGAAATTCTTTTTTTAAAAGATTAGCAGGTTTAAAAAAACCTTTATCGTCTAAATTACCTTCGTAAAACCTGTTTATGGCCCCTGGAATATGTCCTGCTACAGGGTCAAGAGTTTCTCCTTTACCATTGAATCTACTGCGGGAGCGGGCGTCTAGAAGGTATAGGTCCGAGGTCCCTAGCTTTCCTAAAATCTGTATCTCATTAACTTGAAGGTTTTTTTGTGTTGGCTTGAAACAAGTTGTATTTTTTTTATTTTCGGATATTTCCGTACGGCCGGAATTGGCTACCCAAGCTTGCCATCCACCATTTAGAACCGCTACTTGATTATGACCGAGCCATCGAAGCATCCACCAGAGTCTAGCCCCATAAATACCGCCAGAGCTATCGTAGGCCACTACTTGCTTGTTGTTATCTACTCCATTTTGCCCCAACCAGTCTGCAAAATGATTAAAGTCGGGTAATGGATGGCGTCCATTCACGCCATTTTTCTCCCCTGACAGGTTTTCGCTAACATTTACAAAAATTGATTTGGCAATATGACTTTTTATATATTCCTCTCGTCCGAATCGAGGATTGAACAAGTCATGCCTGCAGTCGAACAATACCAAAAATTCGCTATCAAGTATTTTGTTCAACTCATCTACTGAAATTAACGTTGTGTAATTCATGAGTAGAAAAGAAGTATTCCCAATTTTAATATATATACGTAGTATACTGGTCTTTGTAAACAAGGCAAAAATCATTTTTAATGGTTTGTGATTAACACGGTGCCGTATTCAATAGAGAGTTAGTTATGAATCCCAAGACGGAGACCAAAAAAAAAATAAACTTTGAAAAAGCTTTGCTCGAGCTTGAAAAAATAGTGGATACTATGGAATCCAGAGATGTCTCGCTCGAGACTTCGTTAAAGATGTATCAAAGAGGCGTTGAGTTATTAAAAATCTGCCATCATCAGATTAACGATGCTCAGCAAAAAGTGGAAATTTTGGATAAAGAAACCCTTAAGATGTTCCCCAGTGAGTAACCAAAGACTTAATTTAGAGCAATGGATGAATAACATACGATCTCGTACAGATGTTGCCTTGATACAAAAGATAAATGAAACAGATGTGGGCAGTAAGAGGTTACGTGATGCGATGCTATATGCTGTTACCAGTGGGGGAAAAAAAATCAGGCCAATGTTGGTGCATGCGGTTTCAGACCTTGGAGACCCTCACGAATTTGTGGTTGATACCGTTAGCGCCTGTATAGAGTTGGTGCATATTTACTCTCTTATTCATGACGATTTGCCATGTATGGATAATGATGACTTAAGGCACGGCAAAGCAACACTTCATGTAAAGTATGATGAGGCAACTGCTGTCTTGGTCGGCGATGCACTACATTGTTTAGCATTCGACGGCTTGTCCCGAGCGTGCTTGAAGGTAAGTGATTCGCAAAAGCTTTCTTTAATAAATATTTTAACCAGAGCGTCAGGTTCAGAAGGAATGGTGGCAGGACAGGTTTTAGATTTAGGACTTGTCGGTCGAAAATCAACTGCAAGCAAGTTAGAAAAAATGCAAAAATTAAAGACAGGAGCCCTCATATCTGCTGCGGCAAACATGGGAGCGGTTTGTGCTTTAAGTTTAAAGCCGGGTGAAAAGAAATCGATATCCAATTTTGCACAAATAATTGGACGGGTATTTCAAGTTGTTGATGATATTTTGGATTCTGAGGCTAATACCCGCACTCTTGGCAAGACTGCCGGTAAGGATCTAAGAGATAAAAAACCAAATTTTGTTAGTGCCCTAGGATTACAGCCAGCCAAAGATTATGCTAAAAATTTAAAAAAAGAGGCAATCAAGCACCTCGATGTTTTTTCTACTCGGGCTAACCGTCTAATTCAATTGGCGAATTTTATTGTAGATAGAAAGTTCTGATTAATGGAAGGCAAAAAAGATCAATCCTCGCTTCTGGATAAAATCAGTGCACCCAGAGATTTGAGAGAATTGACTCTTTCTGAGTTACCAACGGCTTCGGACCAGTTGCGGAACTTTTTAGTTCAATCTGTAGCTGAGACTGGGGGTCATTTATCCTCTAATTTAGGTACAGTTGAGCTTACAGTGGCCTTACACTACGTATTTAACACTCCACATGACCGATTGGTTTGGGATGTTGGGCATCAAACTTATGTCCATAAAATATTGACAGGTAGAAAAGAGGGGATGAGCAGTTTGCGAAAAACTGGCGGGATGGCGGGATTTCCTCGCCGAGAGGAAAGCTCCTATGACACTTTTGGTACGGCTCATTCAAGCACTTCAATCAGTGCGGCATTGGGGATGGCAGTGGCTTCAAAGATTGCCGGCGATGATCGTCGGGTCGTCGCCATAATAGGTGATGGCGCAATGACCGCAGGTATGGCTTTTGAGGGACTAAATAACGCTGGAATGAATGATGTCAATTTGTTGGTTATTTTAAACGATAACGATATGTCGATTTCAGAAAATGTCGGGGCGCTAAACAATTATTTGGCACGGATTTTGTCTGGGGGGATGTACTCAGCGGCGAGGAAAGCGAGTGGAAAAGTTTTAGAGAGAGTGCCAAGTATGTTAGAGCTTGCACGTAGGGCTGAGGAGCACGTGAAGGGAATGGTGATGCCCGGAACTTTGTTTGAAGAGTTTGGTTTTAATTACATTGGCCCAATTGATGGGCATGATGTCAGGGGATTAGTGAAAACACTTCAAAATCTAAGAAAATTAGAGGGGCCACAGTTTTTGCATGTGGTCACAAAAAAGGGGAAAGGTTATGCTCCAGCCGAAGATAACCCGATTAAATATCATGGTGTGTCAAAATTTGACCACTCAAAAGGAATTCCTCCAGCCACGATTAATCACAAAAAAACATATTCCCAGGTTTTCGGGGACTGGATTTGTGAGATGGCTAAAGAAGACGACCAACTTGTAGCTGTTACTCCGGCAATGAGGGAAGGCTCTGGGTTAGTGCGCTTTTCAAAAGAATATCCCAAAAGGTATTTTGACGTTGGAATCGCAGAGCAACATGCCATTACCTTTGCAGGGGGAATGGCGTGCGAGGGGTACAAGCCTGTGGTAGCAATATATTCAACTTTTCTCCAACGAGGATATGATCAGTTAATCCATGATATTTGTATTCAAAAACTATCTGTAACCTTGGCTATAGACCGGGCAGGCCTAGTTGGTGCTGACGGACCAACGCATCATGGTGCCTTTGATATATCCTTCCTTAGGTGTATTCCCAATCTCACAATTATGGCTCCAAGCGACGAGTCTGAAACTAGGAATATGTTGTATACCGCTCATCTAAACCCAGGACCTTCAGCAGTGAGGTATCCGAGGGGATATGGTCCGGGAGAGGATACGAGCCGGGCAATGAGTGAATTATCTATTGGAAAAGGAAAAATAAAAAAAAGTGGTGCTGAAATCGCTATTTTATCCTTCGGTTCTGCCCTACAAAATGCGATGTTGGTGGCTGAAAATTTGGCTTGCACGGTGGCGGATATGAGGTTCGTTAAGCCCATAGATGAGGATTTAGTGCTAAACCTTTCAAAAAGTCATGAATTATTGGTCACAATCGAGGAAAATGTGGTTCTCGGGGGGGCTGGATCAGGAGTTGCCGAAGTTCTTGCCAAATTTGGGATGAAAACACCTTTGTTACAACTAGGGCTACCAGATTATTTTATAGAACACGGATCTTCAGAAACTTTGCTAAAGCAATGTGGTCTAGATGGTGCTGGAATTGAGAAGTCGATTAACGCATTTAGAGAAAAAGTAACTTGACTCATGGTAAGATGCGGGTAACGTAAATAAGGTATATGCAAAAAAATGAATTCTCCCAAAGATATTGTTATTCCTGACATCCAAAGTACGGTGGACGACCGTCAAATAGCGATCGATAAGGTAGGTATAAAAAGTATAAGGTATCCGGTCTCGATCGCTGAGTTGGGCGGCGGTGTGCAGAAAACCGTAGCAAATTTTGACATGTATGTCGGTCTTCCAAAAGATAAAAAGGGAACTCACATGTCGAGGTTTGTTGAAATATTGAATCAGTTTGATTCGCCTTTTTCTAGCGATAGTTTTAAAAAAATGCTGGACAAAATGGTAGTTGCATTAGAGGCGAATTCTGGTGAAATTAAGATGGAATTTCCATTTTTTATTGAGAAAGCCGCTCCTGTTTCGAAAGTGAAAAGCTTAATGGACTATCAGGCAACGTTTTTCGGACATGTGCTCAAGAGGGAATTTTCATTTGCTATGAAAGTTGTAGTTCCGGTAAAAAGTTTGTGTCCGTGTTCAAAAGAAATCTCCGATTATGGCGCTCATAACCAAAGGTCACATGTAACTATCAATGCGACCCTATCGCAAGGAGATATATGGATTGAAGATTTGGTTAAAGTGGCGGAGGAAGAGGCCTCGTGTGAATTGTTTGGTCTTTTGAAACGGCCGGATGAAAAATATGTAACAGAGCGAGCATACGACAATCCTAAATTCGTAGAGGATTTGGTAAGAGATATATCAGTTCGGTTAGATAAAGACCAAAGGATCTCCGGCTACTCTGTGGAAAGCGAGAATTTCGAATCAATACACAATCACTCAGCTTATGCTCTCGTGCGTAAGTAGCGAGCGAAATTAGTTAATCTCGAAAGTTTCCAAATTGCAATGGCTGATCTTTAACAGACTTAGCAGTAGTGATAGCTTCCTGCAATAAGTCTTTTTTGCTGGCAGACACCCTAACCGTTTCACCTTGAATCGAAGTTTTGACCTTGACTTTCTTTTCTTTTAGCAATTTGATGATTTTTTTTGCCAGTTCTTTGTCAATGCCATTTTTTATCTTTATCTCTTCTTTTATTTTGTCTCCGCCTATTTTTTCTGGATTGCCCCTATCTAAAAATCGCACATCTACAGATCTTTTAGTCAATTTATTTATTAAAATATCGAAAACTTGTCGTCGTTTAAATTCATCTTCAGCGTAGATGATTATTGAATCCTCTGTTTTTTCTAATTTTGACTCCGACCCTTTAAAGTCAAATCGGTTTTTTATTTCTTTATTTGCCAAGTCGACCGAGTTTCCCAGCTCTATTTTAGATGGCTCTGAAGTGATATCAAATGAGGGCATATAGAGTACCTATCAATCCTATTTCATATTATCGTAATCGTGTGGCAGTCAATCGGTAACCCTGTAGCATCGTCAAATTCTGCAGCCGCTTCTATCGCTAATTTGCCCAATTGTTGTGACGATAATCTATCATCATTGTATGTTGACCAAAGGCATCCGAGAGCATAATCGCTACCACTGCCGTAAGCATAAAATTTTGAAAACTCTTGGACTGTTCTATGCCCGGAAACACCAAATATCCCATATTGGTTTGCTATAAGTGTATCTATTCTCGTAGACTCTATGGAGTCATCTTTATCCTCTTCTGCATTAAGGTAATACTTTTTTTTCAGTTCAGAGTGCATGGTGTTCCAAGTAGAAAAGATTTCGTTGACATTAGATAACTTGATATCAGTAATATTTTGAAAATAGTCAGCTAAGATTAACTTGAATGTTGCATTACCGGCTATAGCAACATAGTTATCGGCAATTTTTAATATTTTCGAACTGTTAACAATATATTGAGCACTTTCTTTTCCAGATCCCCATTTCGTTAGAGAGTCAGCGGCGATAGTAACTTCTCCTTTTTTTTTAACAACTGCTATCGATGTCATTTTAATGTTAGTTTCTAATTTTATGCGTAGTAATTAATGATTAGATCGCAGCCTTTTTGAGTTTTTCATCAACCTCAAGGCATGCAGTTTTATAAAACCCTCGGCGTCTGATTGTTTATACTTGCCTTTGTCATCCTCAAAAGTTGAAATTTGGTGGTCGAAAATAGAGCTTTTTTTACTTTCTCTTCCAATGATAATCACATTACCTTTATGTAACCTAACTTTGACCACACCATTAACGTGTAGTTGGGACTCATCTATCAATTTTTGAATCAATAGTCTTTCTGGACTGAACCAATAGCCGTTATAAATGAGTCTCGCGTACCTGGGCATCAGGTCGTCCTTTAAGGCTACAACTTCTCGATCTAGAGTAATACTCTCCAAAGCTCTGTGTGATTTTATGAGGATTGTCCCCCCGGGTGTTTCATAGCACCCCCTTGATTTCATTCCAATAAATCTATTTTCCACAAAATCTAGTCTGCCGACGGCATGTGTCCCTCCAATTTTGTTCAGTTTTTCGATTATTTGTGAAGGTTTGTAACGTTTACCATTCACAGCAATTGGGTCACCTTTACTAAATTCAATAGAAAGATTGGTAGGTTTTTCCGGAGCTTCGTTTATTGACCTTGTCATTCGCCACATTTCATCTTGCGGTTGATTACTTGGATCTTCAAGTAGGCCGCCTTCATATGAAACATGTAGAAGGTTTGCATCCATTGAATAGGGTGGTTTTTTTCCAGATTTAAAGTCTACTGGAATTCCTTTCTCCTTGGCATATTTGAGCAGCTTTTCCCTCGAAAGCAGATCCCAATCTCTCCATGGTGCTATAACCTTTATTTTGGGATCAATAGCGTAGGCACTGAGCTCAAATCTAACTTGATCATTTCCTTTTCCCGTGGCGCCGTGTGCTATGGCATCCGCACCCGTC
>PAHB01000003.1 GCA_002704665.1 Pseudomonadota bacterium | reverse complement strand
TTTCGACTGGACTACAGACAATGAGGATGTCCACCTTAATATAGAAAGACGTCTCGTCCAAATAGTCGGTGATCCTGGAAAAAAACTTCATACCGGACGATCTCGGAATGATCAAGTAGCTACAGATCTACGTCTTTACTTGAGAGATGTTATTGGCGTTTGCATCAAAAAAATCCAAAATCTTCAACTTGCACTCGTTCATCTTGCAGAAAAACACGCGTCTACCGTTATGCCTGGGTTTACTCACTTACAAGTCGCCCAACCCGTGTCTTTTGGTCATCATTTAATGGCCTATTATGAAATGCTTAAACGGGACAGGGAGCGACTAGTTGACTGTCACAAGCGCGTGAATACTATGCCACTTGGTTCTGCAGCGTTAGCAGGGACAAGCTACCCGATAGATCGTAAAAAAGTATCGGTTGACCTAAAATTTAACAGAATAAGTGCAAACTCGATCGATGCCGTTTCGGATAGAGATTTTGCGATTGAATTCTGCTCAGTAGTATCTATCATCATGATGCATTTATCTCGCTTTTCGGAGGAAATAATTTTATGGATGAACCCCAATTTCGATTTTTTAACTCTTCCGGATAGTCTTTGCACGGGATCGTCCATCATGCCTCAAAAAAAGAACCCTGATGTACCGGAACTCGTTAGAGGAAAAACCGGTAGAGCAAACGGAAATTTGATTGCGCTACTTACAATAATGAAAGGCCAACCACTAGCTTATAATAAAGATAATCAAGAGGATAAAGAGCCGCTTTTTGATACTGCAAAGACTGTTTTAACATCACTAATTATATTTACCGACCTCGTAAATGGAATCGAGGTTAAACCAGATAAAATGAAGGCCGCTCTGGAAAAGGGACATGTTACGGCTACCGATCTCGCTGATTATTTAGTAAAGAAGGGGGTTTCTTTTAGAGATGCTCATGGAATAGTTTCAGATGCTGTCAAATATTCAGAGGACAAGGGGGTGGATTTGGCTACTTTACCTCTTGAGAAATTACAGGATTTTTGCTCACTTATCAGTGAAGACGTAGAGAGTCTGTTATCTATAGAAGGTTCGATCAATTCACGTAATCACACGGGAGGTACTTCTCCATTTCAGGTGAGTTCAGCA
Organism: Pseudomonadota bacterium; assembly: GCA_002704665.1. Classification (GTDB taxonomy): domain Bacteria; phylum Pseudomonadota; class Gammaproteobacteria; order Burkholderiales; family Eutrophovitaceae. Next base: position 7,396 of record PAHB01000003.1, on the reverse strand, counting down.
ATCGATATCGCAAAAAAAGAATTAAAGGAATTTGCTTTAAAATTAGCTAATGAAAAGTTTTAAAATTAAAATCGCACTAGTAACCATAATCCTATGTTGTTTCTCGAAAGCATTTGCGGATGATGACGCAATAAAAATTGGTTTTATATCGTATTTGTCCGGACCAGCTTCAAGTGACTATGGCCTTCCGGCAAAACATGCTGCAGAAGCAATTATTAAATCAATTAACGCAGGCAACGCTCCAACTCCTTATAGCATGAAAGGATTTTCAGGAACGCAAATTGAGTTAATTTTTTTAGATGAAGCGGGCGGGTCCACCAAACAAGTTACGGAGTTCACGCAGCTAGTAATGCGGCATAAAGTCGACTTTGTAATCGGATATCTCTCTAGCACAAATTGTTTGGCAGTTGCGCCAGTTGCAGAAAAATTAAAGATACTCACTATATTACTAGACTGTGGAACGGCGAGAATATTTGAGGAGAATGATTTTAAATATGTTTTTAGGACAAGGTCTCATTCAACAATGGACGTAATCGCAGCGGCGAAATACTTTCTTACAGATCATCCGGAAATAAAAAACTTCTCGGGAATCAACCCGAATTACGCCTATGGTCGAGAATCATGGAGAGATTGGAATGCCGTGATGTCAATACTCGCACCTCAAGCAGAGAAACAATCCTCACAGATGCCTAAACTCCATGCCGGTCTATACGGATCAGAGATCTCTTCTCTTGCTAGAAAAAAGAGTGATGTTATCTACTCAAGTCTTTGGGGAGGAGATCTTAAAGCTTTTCTGATGCAAGCCTCTCCGAGAGAACTCTTTAAAGAAACAAAATTAATTCTAGTAGCAGGGGAACCAAATTTACAAAATTTAGCAGGCTTTATTCCCGACGGTACAATAGTAACTTCGCGTGGAATGACTAGCGGCATGATGGAAAACGACTCTAAGCTTAACAGGTGGCTTATTGAAATTTTCCAAGAAAAGTCGGGAGGTCTGGCCACTTACCCTGTATACAGTACGGCAAATGCTATACTTGGTTTGAAAAAAGCCTATGAAAAAGCTCGGTTGACAAAACTGCAAAAGGCGGTGCCTATGGCGGATGTTGCTGGTGTTCAGGACGGAATGAAGCAAGCTTACTTACCTCCAAACACCAAACAAATAATAGCAGCATTTGAAGGATTGGATTTTGAAACTCCTAATGGCAGAGTCGAAATGGCACTGGGCAAAGGACATCAAGCAATACACGGGACTTCCTACGGAACGACTCGTACAAAAGATGGTAAAGTATACACAGAAAATGTTAAGTTTTTTCCAGCCAAAGAAGTTCAGCCACCCAAAAATATCAAAAGTTTAGATTGGATATTAAACGGCTTCCAATTAACTAAATAAAGGTAAGGGCCGAGTGTTTATATCCCAGAAAATCTAAACTTTATGAATAGCATCGTAGCGATTATTATTGATGGTCTAGTTTACTCTTCGTGGCTTTTCATAGTAGCAGTTGGACTCACACTGATTTACGGGGTCATGAAAATTTTAAATATTGCCCACGGGAGTTTCTACGCCATCGGGGCCTACACAGCGGCATCGTTAACCGGATCATGGTTAGCGCTAGGATACGATCAGAGCACCGCATTTTTAATAATGTTGTTTTCTGCCGTGCTCGTTGGATTCACTTTAGGCCCCATCATCGAAAGAGGAATTTTGAAATACATGTACCAAAGAGATGAAATTGTATTGGTGCTAGTTACCTACGCCTTGTTTTTAATGTTGGAAGATATAATTAAACTTATTTGGGGGGTAAATCCATACTTTCTTTATCAACCTTACGGGCTTTTGGGTAGTTTTGAAATTGTTGAATTAACATACCCGAACTACAACTTATTGTTAATTGGATGTGCTATAACGATAGGATGCTTTCTTACTTGGTTTTTGCAAAAGACTCGCCATGGAAAAATCCTGCTTGCAGTAATCCACGATCGTGAAATCGCGTCAACACAAGGCATTAATGTAGACCGAGTATACTTTCTAACTTTTACGCTCGGAACAGTGTTGGCAGCCTTGGGGGGAGTTCTTACGGCACCCATGATTTCAGTTCAACCGGGAATAGGAGCGGAAACAATTGTAATGGCCTTTGCAGTTGTCGTAGTGGGTGGACTAGGTAGTTTGCCAGGCGCCGCACTTGCAGCGATTTTAATAGGCCTAGTTCGCTCAGGCGCAGTTCATCTTTTTCCTGATTTGGATTTGTTCAGTATTTATCTTGTAATGGCAACAGTTCTAATTTTCAAACCAAAGGGATTGTTTTCTGCCCAGGAAGAGAGACAAATTTAATGCCTGATAAGACGCTAACTTTCACGTCGATCGCGGCGCTGACCTTAGTCATCTCTGGGGGGGTGTTACCGCAATGGGCAATTTTTCTTGTTACTGTTTCACTTTGCTATGGAACAGTTGTGCTAGGGATGATTCTGCTGGCTCGGACGGGATTAGTATCTTTTGGGCATGGCCTTTACTATTGTTTAGGAGCATATTCCGCAGGTACATCAAAACTGTTTTGGGGAATCTCGGATTTAATTTTTATGTTATTAACCGCCATCATACTAACAGCAACAATTTCGTTTGCGTTAGGGTTTTTATTAAGAAAATATAGAAGCATCTTTTTTGCCATGTTGTCTCTCGCATTTTCGATGATACTATACGGACTTCTATCTAAAAGCTCATATCTAGGTAGCACTGACGGATTCAATGTCACTACCCAGACTATTTTTGGTTATGATTTTCTTGATTCTGGGTATGCGCGATACATTATTTTCCTCATTACAACATTTACCGCTTGGTTGTGCTGCTTTCTAATGCACTTATACCTTAAATCAAACAAGGGAAGACTCGCAGACGCAGTAAAAGATAATGAACTACGAGTGGAGTATCTCGGCGCCTCAGCAGCTAAAATTATCCACACCAATTACGTAATATCTGCGGTCCTTGCCGGGTTGGGCGGCGCCCTTATGGCCATAAGTATTGGACATATTGACCCAGAGATGAGCTACTGGACAACGTCCGGAGAATTTGTTTTCATTACAATAATGGCCGGCACCAGCAGCGTATTAGCTCCTTTTTTTGGGTCAATGCTTTTCACTACTGTTCGAAGTTTCGCCTATGAATATTCACCCGATACTTGGCAACTACTTTTAGGCACTACAATGTTAATTATTATAATTTTTCTTCCAGATGGGTTGTGGTCGTTATTCACAAGGAAAAAAAAACATAGATCTGTTTAAAAACAATGTTACAAGTCAAAAAATTATGTAAAACATTCGGTGCTGTCACTGCCGCGGAAAACTTAAACGTTAACATCGATGTAAATTCGACGATTGGTCTTATCGGAAGTAATGGGGCCGGAAAAACTACCTTCCTGAATATGATTACCGGATATTTATCCCCTGATAGCGGATCTATTTTTTTTAGAGATAAAAATATAACGGGGAAACCACCACGATACATCACCAGACAAGGGGTTTATCGTTCATTTCAAATTCCACAACTGTTTGATAGTATGACAACAGAGGAAAATTTAGAGATCAGCAAGTCAATAGCAGCCAGTGAAATAAGTATAGACGGTAACCAAGAGGCCAAAGTCGAGTCAAAAAATCAATCAGTTAAAGAAATACTTGAAAAATTCCAATTAACTGAATTTCAGAATCAAACCGCTTCTAATTTGCCCGAGGGAACGCGGAAACTATTAGATATAGCGATGGCTCTGATAATGGGGCCAAATTTACTACTCTTAGATGAACCAACCTCTGGTGTAGCGGCAGAAGATAAGTTCAAAATTATGGACATGATAATGAACGTCGTTGAGACTGAGACAACGGCCATCATTTTTGTGGAGCATGACATGGAGATAATAAAAAAATATACCAACAGAACACTTGCTTTTTTTAATGGGAAAATTATTGCTGATGGAGCTACAAAAGAGGTTCTCTCGCACCCGTCGGTTAAAGCGAATGTACTAGGCCTAACCTCGCAAGATTCAAAGCTCTAGAATGCTAACGATAAAAAAACTAAATGTATCTATAGGAAAAATAAATATACTTCGCGATATTTCTATTGAAGTACACAATCGTAAATTTATAGGCTTAATTGGGCGAAATGGTGCCGGAAAAACAACACTAATGAAAACGATTATCGGTTTACTATCTCATCAAGGAGGATCTATTTATTTCGAAAATCAAGTGCTAAATAAAACCATGCAACCGTTTTTAAGAGCACGCCTCGGAATTGGATATATGCCTGAAGATAGGAGACTTATCCCGGATCTTTCGGTTGAAGAGAATATACTTATCAATGCCTGGGCTACCCAAAATACTCGATTCAGGGAAAAATTAAACTATATTTATAATATGATCCCCGAAGTCCAAGAGTTCTCAAATCGGAAAGCTCTTTTTCTCTCTGGCGGACAACAGAAACTAGTTTCCCTAGCAAGGGCTTTAATGGGTGGTAGCAAACTACTTCTTTTGGATGAACCGTTCGAGGGAGTAGCGCCGGCTTTAGCTCAAAGGTTAGTAGAGTTGATAATTAATTTAAAAAAAACCGGAATATCTGTAATGCTTAGCGAGTCGGATCTCACTCATTCTGAAAAAATTCTAGACTATATTTATATGATAGACCGGGGTGAAATTATTCAACCCAAAACACTGTGACCCAAACGGGAGAAAACAAAATGGTTATTGATAACACGCTGCAGTTGATAGGCAACACTCCAATGATAAAAGTTCAAAATATTGATACTGGAGTATGTGATCTATTTCTTAAACTAGAGTGTCAAAATCCGGGAGGATCAATTAAAGATAGGATAGCAGTATCTATGATTGAGGCGGCAGAAAAAGATGGAAAGCTCAAACCAGGCGATACAATTTTAGAGGCTACGGCCGGAAATACTGGTATAGGGCTATCTCTCGTCGCGGCTCAAAAAGGGTACAAAATGATAATAGTGTTGCCAGACAAAATGAGCCAAGAAAAAATTTTCAACCTTAAAGCGATGGGAGCCGAAGTGGTAATTACTAGATCAGATGTCGAAAAAGGCCACCCAGAATATTACCAAGAAGTCGCTCAAAAAATTGCAGGAGAGACTGGTGCTTTTTATATTAATCAGTTTGGCAATGAGGCTAACCCTCTCGCGCACGAAATGACTACTGGTCCGGAAATATGGGAACAATTAAACCATGATGTTGATGCGGTTGTCTGCGGTGTTGGCTCAGGCGGAACATTAGCTGGACTGTCACGTTTTTTTAAGAAGGTTTCAGCAAAGACAGAAATGGTATTGGCAGATCCAGTTGGCTCTGTTCTTGTGGATTATGTCAATACGGGCAAGTTTGGTGATCTAGGTAGTTGGATAGTCGAGGGTATAGGAGAGGACTTTATCCCGCCAGTAGCCGATTTCTCGTCTGTTAAAAAAGCGTACTCTATAAGCGACCAAGAATCTTGCGAAACAGCGCGACATTTATTAAAGTCCGAAGGTCTTCTGGGAGGATCATCCAGTGGCACGTTATTGGCTGCAGCACTCAGATACTGCCGAGAACAAAATTCAAAAAAACGAGTTGTTACCTTTGTTTGTGATACCGGAAATAAATATCTGTCTAAAGTATTTAATGACTATTGGATATTTGAACAAGGCTTATCAAGACGGAATCTTCTCGGAGACTTACGTGACATAATATCGCGATCTCCTGATGACCGCGCAGTCATAATGCTCGGATTACAAGATACACTATCCACGGCACTAGCCAGAATGAAGATGCACAGCATATCTCAATTACCCGTTATGGGTGAGGAAACTATAGTTGGTATAATTGATGAACTGAGTATTTTAAATTTTATTCAAAGTGGAGAAAAAGGTTTTGAAACAGAGGTTGCCCAAGTCATGAATAATAATTTTTCTAAAGTGCCCTTAGATACTGATGTTAGTGAACTCACACACATCTTTAAACAAAACAAGATAGTACTGGTATATGATGGTGCAAAGTTTTATGGTTTGATAACTCCAGTCGATATCTTAAGTTACCTTAAAAACAATTAAGATTTAGGAACTAAAATGACAGAGAACAATAAAGAGTTTCATTTTGACACAAGAGCTATACATGCTGGCCAAGAGCCAGAACCTATTACAGGTGCTGTAATGACTCCTATTTTTGCAACTTCAACTTTCAAGCAGAAGTCACCTGGGGAACACACAGGATTTGAATATGCACGAACGCAGAACCCTACTCGCTTAGCATTTGAAAAATGCATAGCAAGTTTAGAAAGTGGAACAAAAGCATTTGCATTTTCCTCGGGTTTAGCTGCCGGAGCTACGGTACTAGAACTTCTTGAATCTGGAAGTCACATGGTTGCTGTTGACGACATGTACGGCGGCTCGTGGCGTTTGTTTGAGGCGGTTAGAAAAAGGTCTGCAAATTTAAAGGTGTCGTATGCCGATCCTGATCATCCTGAAACTATATTGTCACAAATATCTAAAGACACTCGTATGATATGGATAGAAACTCCCTCCAATCCGCTGTTAAAAATAACAAATCTTGCTGAGGTAGCGAAGATAGCTAAAACAAAAAATATAGTAACGGTTGTCGACAATACATTCTGTTCGCCATATATACAAAGGCCTTTAGAGCTCGGTATCGATATAGTTGTGCATTCCGTGACTAAATATATCAATGGCCACTCTGATATGGTTGGGGGAATTGTCGTTACAAGAAAACCAGAAATCAGCGAAGCACTCGAGTTTTTACAAAATGCAGTAGGATCTATCTCAGATCCATTCTCTTGTTTTCTCGCACTCCGTGGTGTCAAAACGCTTCCCCTAAGAATGCATCAACATTGCTCTAACGCAGAAAAAATCGCTCATTGGCTAGATCAACACCCAAAAGTAGAAAAAACTATTTATCCCGGACTAACATCGCATCCTCAGCACGATATCAGCCGAACTCAGATGAATGGTTTTTTTGGAGCCATGATCTCTGTGTATCTTAAAACCGACATGGCCGGCGTTAGACGAGCATTAGAGAAGACTAACGTGTTTACATTAGCTGAATCTTTGGGAGGGGTTGAAAGTCTTATAGGACATCCGGTCACTATGAGCCACGGGTCAATACCCTTAGAACGTCGAAAAAGTCTGAATATTAGCGATAATCTAATCCGACTATCTGTGGGTGTAGAAAGTGCCGAAGACCTCCTAGAGGATTTAGATCAAGCGTTAAAGGCAATTTAAGTGATCAGCCAGAGGCTTTTTTTTTTCATTATTAGCGGTATGTCAGTATTGCTGATTTTAGCGGCCCTAGCATTACAATATCTTGAAAATATCGCCCCGTGCCCAATGTGCATACTTCAGAGATTTGCTTTTATAGCTAT
>PAHB01000002.1 GCA_002704665.1 Pseudomonadota bacterium | reverse complement strand
TTTTGGGCCTCTGTACCATTTAGTCTAATCTGATTAATATTTATATTTGAATGATCAACGTAAGATAGTCCAACGGAACCTGAAGCTCTCGATATTTCCTCCATGGCGATAATGTGTGCTAAATAACCCATGTTAGTTCCGCCGTACTCCTCCTCGACAGTTATGCCGAGCAAGCCCATTTTCCCTAGCTTAACCCAAAGATCTAGAGGAAACTCATTTTCCTGGTCTATAGTATGAGCTCGCGGCGCAATCTCTGAAGCCGAAAAACTTCGGACCGTTTCTCTGAGCATGTCAATCTCTTCTCCAAGGTTAAAGTCGAGAGAAGGCATTGATTGTATTGAAAAATCGCTTGCGTTCATTTTTTTCCTTTTTAGGCACCAAGGCCGCTATTTATTATTTCCAAATCCTGATTAGTCTTTAATTAATACACTTATAACCAAAGCCGAAGTATACTAAATCCTAGCGTTAGTTATCAAAATGAACCAATGATTGACAAAACCACCAAAAAATCTCCAGATTTTTCTAGCGAACTTGAGTTTCCTTTTCCAAATCTACCCACTCCCGGAAAAACAATAGAGCTCGCACCAGAAATACGATGGTTACGAATGCCCCTACCCTTCGCCTTGGATCATATAAATTTGTGGTTGATAAAAGACAACAACGGATGGGCGGCAATCGATACTGGCATATCTTCAGATAAAACCCGGGACCTGTGGGATAAGATTTTATTAAATGAATTGGATGGTTACCCTATTACAAAAATGGTCGTAACCCATTATCATCCTGACCACTTGGGAAATGCATCTTGGCTGATGGATAAATTTAATATCCCACTCTTCATGACGCTTACCGAATACTTAACTGCCCATGCCCAGCACTCCGGTACGGCCGGCAACGACCAAAGTAAACAGCTTTTTGCAAGCCATGGCTTAGATAAAAATCTTTTAAATAGCATGACAGCTGGAGGGTCAGCCTATAAAAAAATAGTCCCGAACCTTCCAAATAATATGGTGCGAATGATTAATGGAGATTTAATTTCAATTGGTAGTAACCAGTGGCGAGTTATTGTTGGCTACGGCCACTCTCCAGAACATGCCTCGTTACACTGTGAAAGTTTAGGAATCATTATCTCGGGAGATATGCTATTGCCGAAAATTAGTACTAACGTTAGCGTTTGGCCTATTGATCCGTTAGGCAATCCTTTAAAAGCGTTTTTATCCTCGATAAATGAATTCAAAAAACTACCAGAAAAAACATTAATCTTACCCTCACATGGGATTCCATTTATCGGAGCGCACGCGAGAGTAAAAATGTTATATGCTCATCATAATGATCGACTCGAAGAAACCGTATCCGCATGCGACACACCAATAACCGCATACGAACTACTTCCAATCATGTTTAAAAGAAAACTAGACTCTCATCAAATTTTTTTTGCAATGGGAGAAGCGATAGCGCACCTAAATTACCTGTGGCATGCAAAGGAGCTATCAAGAATAACGAGAAACGACCAGCAAATTAGGTTTAAAAATTAAAAGTGAAGATACGGGGGAAATTTTTCAGGAGTATCTGGCGGGAAGGTCATAGATTATTCATCATCGACCAGACTGAACTTCCTGTAAATTTTGTTACAAGAGAAGTCAGATCTTCCCAAGAGGTGGCCGATTGCATTATTAATATGAATGTTAGGGGAGCACCGCTCATTGGTGTGACAGCTGCATATGGTATGGCGATGGCTATGTCCGAGGATTCAACACGCAAAAATATAAGAAAAACATACCAGATGTTAAATGGCACCCGTCCAACCGCTATAAATCTGAAATTTTCGCTAGATCGAATGCATAAAATACTTGAGTCAACACCTGAAGAAAATCGCTCCGATCGAGCTTGGAGTGAGGCGGATAAGATTGCTGAAGAAGATGTTGAGCAAAATAAACTCATTGGAGATAATGGTCTACGATTGATTGAGGAAATTTATAAAACAAAAAAAACAGTGAATATTCTTACACACTGTAATGCAGGATGGCTAGCCACAGTAGACTACGGAACCGCTCTGTCACCTATATTTCAAGCCCATGATAAAGGCATTAACATTCATGTGTGGGTAGATGAAACCCGCCCACGTAATCAAGGGCTACTAACGGCGTGGGAGTTAGCTAGCCATGGAATCCAATATTCGCTGATAGTAGATAACGCCGGAGGACATTTGATGCAAAATCAACAAGTGGATATGGTGATCGTCGGCGCTGACCGAGTAAGCGCAGCGGGAGACGTTTGTAACAAGATTGGAACCTATTTAAAAGCACTAAGTGCTAGGGATAATAAAATTCCCTTTTTCGCTGCAGTGCCTACTCCAACAATAGATTGGGAAATTATTAATGGACTAAAAGATATCCCAATTGAAGAAAGAGATGTTAATGAGGTCTTAATGAACACAGCATTATCTCGACAGAACAAGTATACTCTCCACGGGCTAGGCTATCCCAAAGTGAGCAATCCAGGTTTTGACGTCACCCCGGCTCACTTGGTATCAGGTCTAATTACAGAAAAAAAAGTTGTTCAGCCTGTTTCAATAACAACCATGGAAGAGCTCAAAAAGTCACTAGGAAAGAATTAATACAGTCATCGCATTCGCGGGATAAAAATTTTGGCAGGAGAAGGTTTTGAAAAACAGATGGTCCGATAAAACTGCGGACGAGTTCATAAAAAAATACGCGCAAAAAAAAGTGGGCCATGACCTTGCTCTGCGCGTATACTCCTCGCGGTTATTGGGTCAAGAACACGACCTAGTTCTGCACGGAGGAGGAAACACCTCGGTAAAAACCAAAATAGAGGTGAATGGTGTTCAAGAGAACGTCCTTTGCGTAAAGGGCAGTGGATGGGATTTAGGATACATAGAACCTGAGGGACTGCCTGCTGTTAAAATAGGCCCGTTATGTGATTTATTTTCATTAAATAAAATGTCCGACGAAGAAATGGTTAATACTCAAAGGGTAAATCTAATCAATGCGTCTTCTCCAAATCCATCTGTTGAAACTCTTCTCCATGCATTTTTACCCCACAAATATATTGACCATACCCACTCCAACGCAATACTGGCACTGACTAATCAACCCAACGGCAGAGAGATTTGTCACAAAATATTCGGCAATAAGCTGATCTATGTCCCTTACATCATGCCCGGATTTGCATTAGCAAAAAAATGCAAAATATTGTTTGATGAAACAATTCAAAAAGAAAATAGCAATCCAATTGGCATGCTACTTTTGAATCACGGAATAGTAAGTTTCGGTAACACTGCTCATAAAGCTTACGCCAACATGATTGACCTCGTCACTCTCGCGGAAAATAGTATTCAAAAACTTCGGGTGAGAAAATTAACTAAAATAATTTCGAGTACTAAACCAGCTTCTGTACCTGATATTGCGCCGATCCTGCGCGGACTGCTTACGCGCGCTACAAATAACGTGACTGATCAAGCAAAGAAAATTGTTTTAGAATTTAGAAATAATCAAAAAATCAGAGATTACATCGACGGAACAGATATACAAACGTACTCCCAAAAAGGAACTGTAACTCCCGATCACGTAATCCGTATAAAACCAAAACCCCTCATTCTTTCCACTCCCGCCGTTAATCAAATCGGCGCTTGGGAAAAAGAATCGGAGAGCCGAATTGCAAAATACATAAACGATTATAAAATTTATTTCAATAAAAATAATCAGCACTTTGACAATCAAAAAAAACAGCTTGACCCTATTCCTAGATTAATTTTGATACCAAAGGTAGGACTTTTTGCGGTTGGTAGCAATTCAAAAAATGCTAAAATTGCTGCTGACTTAGGTGAAGTAAATGCCGAAGTTATTAAAAATGCAGAGGAGATTGGCTCCTTTGAATGTATTTCTGAAAAAGAAATATTTGAAATAGAGCACTGGTCACTCGAGCAAGCCAAACTAGGCAAAACGGTTGAAAAACCCTTACAAAGGCACGTGGTTGTGATAACCGGAGGGTGCGGCAGTATTGGCGAAGCAACAGCGAAAGCTTTTGCTGAACACGGCGCCGAAGTGGTTCTCTTGGATATCGAGCTCGAAAACGCTGAGCGGTTGGCAAAAGAAATAGGATGTGTGGCGATCCATTGTGACGTTACCGACCACCAATCGGTATCGCGGGCACTATCCACCATTTGCAAAACTTTCGGGGGTATTGATATTTTAGTCTCGAATGCAGGCGCCGCTTGGGATGGCGAAATTGGAAGCGTAGATTCTCAGATTTTAAGACAGAGCTTTGAACTAAACTTTTGGAGTCACCAAACGGTAGCTCAAGAGACTGTTAAAGTTATGACCAAGCAAAAAACAGGCGGTTGTTTACTTTTTAACGTATCAAAACAGGCTATAAATCCCGGGCGAAATTTTGGACCCTACGGACTACCCAAAGCGGCCACGCTATTTCTTATGAAACAATATGCATTGGATCATTCTAAAGATCGAATCAGATCAAACGCAGTAAACGCTGACCGAATACGGAGCGGCTTATTAACGGAAGAGTTTATCTCATCGCGAGCTGCGGCGAGAGGGTTAAAAGAAGACGAGTACATGTCAGGCAACCTATTAGGACAAGAAGTCAAAGCAGTCGATGTAGCTGACGCATTTGTATACCTCGCAAAAGCTGAAAAGACTACAGCAGCAGTAATAACGGTTGATGGTGGAAACATAGAAGCCTCGTTAAGATAAAATTAAAACAAGTTAAAATATTTTATAATAACTTTGAAATGTTAATATATGGCACGTTAAAAAAACTTTAAAAAGGCGCATCAAAATGAACGATCAAACTTCTCCAATCAAAACTGTACCCCTTTTGATCAACGGAAAACTAGTTGAAAGCAAAACCTCTACATTGATTCCTGTTACTAACCCGGCAAATCAAGAGGTGATAGCCAATGTTCCATGTGCAACAGAGGGAGAGGTAGAGCAAGCGATTGCTTCCGCAAAAGTCGCTTTTGAAACTTGGAGGAACACCTCTGTTGGAGATAGAGCAAGATTAATGCTCAGATACCAGCATTTACTTAAGGAACATCATGACGAGCTAGGGGAAATTGTAGCTCAAGAAACCGGCAAAAATCTTGAAGATGCAAAAGGGGACGTTTGGCGAGGAATCGAAGTCGTCGAACACGCTTGTAACATTGCAAGTTTGATAATGGTTGAGACTGTTGAGAACGTCGCACGAAAGATCGATTGTTACAGCATCACTCAACCTTTGGGTGTTTGTGTCGGAATTACTCCCTTTAATTTTCCGGCAATGATACCTCTTTGGATGTTTCCGATGGCAATAGCTTGTGGTAACACTTTTGTTCTAAAGCCTTCAGAACAAGATCCCCTAACGCCTACCAGACTTGGGGAATTATTCCTCGAAGCAGGAGCTCCTGATGGATTGCTCCAGATCATTCACGGTGACAAAGGCGTGGTAAACAAACTATTGGTTCATAAAGATACGCCAGCAATTTCTTTTGTTGGATCTGTCGCAGCTGGAGAGCATATTTACAGAACCGGCACGAAACATCTAAAACGAGTTCAAGCTCTAGCAGGCGCAAAAAATCACATGGTGATAATGCCTGATGCTCAAAAGAAACAAGTTATTAACAATTTACTTGGTTCATCAGTTGGCGCGGCGGGGCAAAGATGTATGGCAATTTCTGTGGCAGTGTTCGTTGGCGATTCGCGGAATTGGATAGACGATGTCAAGAATGCACTTTCTAAAGTTCGACCAGGCATCTGGAACGACGAAGAAGCCGCTTATGGACCACTTATCAGCCCCCAGGCCAAACAACGGGTTCTTGAGTTTATAAAAGAAGGGAAAAAAAGTGGTGCGGAATGCATTTTAGACGGATCCGATTGTGTGATAGAGGGATTTCCAGATGGTAATTGGGTGGGGCCAACCATGTTTAAGAACGTCACTACGGACATGTCAATTTACAAAGAAGAAATATTTGGTCCAGTACTGGTAGCAATAGAAGTTCCAAATCTCGAAGATGCTATCGAACTTGTTAATCAAAACCCCTATGGAAACGGAACATCAATTTTTACCTCCAGCGGAGCAGCTGCTAGAAAATATCAGCATGAAATTCAAGTTGGGCAAGTCGGTATAAATGTACCTGTACCGGTTCCCTTACCCATGTTCTCTTTCACCGGTTGGCGCAAGTCGTTTTATGGAGATCAACATGCTTATGGAAAACAGGCGATAAGGTTTTACACCGAAACTAAAACAGTAACCGCAAGATGGTTTGAGGAGGACATTGATACTGGCGTTAATACATCTATCAATTTAAGGTAGTTTTGTAAATTAAAATGGACTTCGAACTTAATGAAGAGCAATCGGCGTTCGCCGAGATGGCCCGTATATTTTCAAAGAATGAGTTAGCTCCCAAAGCGCAAGAATGGGATGAAAAAGAAATCTTCCCGAGAAATACTATCCTGAAAGCAGGTGAGCTGGGGATGTGCGGCTTGTATTCTCCCGAAGAACAAGGCGGTTTGAGCCTAAGCCGCCTAGATAGTAGCATCATTTTCGAGGAATTGGCGAAAGGATGTACATCCACCACAGCGTTCATAACAATACACAATATGGCCACATGGATGGTTTGCAAATTTGGTAGTGAAGAGACGAAACGAAAATGGGGAAATCTGCTAACTACCGGGAAGGCCTTAGCCTCATACTGTTTAACTGAACCTGGGGCAGGCTCCGATGCGAGCGCCATAAAAACAAGAGCAATAGAAACAGGAAAATACTTTACTTTGAACGGTGGTAAGATTTTTTCTTCCGGTGCTGGGGACACTGATTTGCTCCTTGTATTTGCCAGAACAGGTGATCTTGGACCTTCAGGAATTTCGGCTTTTGCAGTAGACTCAAAAACTCCAGGAATTTCTTTCGGACGAAAAGAAAAGAAAATGGGGTGGAATAGTCAACCCACACGATCTATTAGTTTTGATAATGTTAGAGTATCTAAAGATACAATGCTTGGAAAGGAAGGAGAAGGCTTCAAAATTGCGATGCAGGGACTTGATGGCGGGAGAATAAACATAGCTGCATGCTCAATTGGTACCGCGCAAGCGGCCTTTGATCAAGCCCGAGATTTTATGCATGAAAGAAAACAGTTTGGAAAAACGTTAGCTGAATTCCAAGGATTAAGATTTAAACTTGCAGATATGAATACCGATCTAGTGGCATCTCGGCAAATGGTGAGGCTAGCTGCAAACAAACTTGACTCCGATCATCCTGACAGAGCCACTTATTGCGCTATGGCAAAACGCTTTGCCACAGATAAGTGTTTCACCATTTGCGATGAAGCACTTCAGATATTTGGCGGCATAGGTTACATAAAAGAATATCCCCTAGAAAGGTATCTGAGAGATAACCGCGTGCATCGAATTCTCGAGGGGACGAACGAAATTATGAGACTAATTATTTCTAACAGAATACTTATTGAAAACTCCGAAGCGATACTTTAAAAATAAACTTAATATCTAGAAGATAAATTTACAGAAAGAAGTATAGGAATGAACCAAGTCATCTTTAAAGAAAATATTGGAAAAAATGGGAAAAAAATAGCCGAGATTATTTTAAATTCCGAGAGAAATCTTAACGCCCTAACATTGGAAATGGTTGATCAAATTCAGGAGCAATTAGAAAAGTGGGCTAACTCAGAAGTTTTGGTAATTATTTTAGATGGAGCGGGAGATAAAGCCTTTTGCGCGGGTGGCGACGTGGTCAGTGTTAGGGAAAATATAAAAAACCGGGGATCAGAATATGCAGAAACTTTTTTCGCTAGAGAATTTATTCTAGATTACAACATGCATAACTACAAAAAACCCATCATTTGCTGGGGATCCGGAATAGTGATGGGCGGCGGAATGGGACTAATGAATGGTTGTAACTTTAGAGTTGTTACCGAAACATCTAGGCTTGCGATGCCTGAAACCGCCATCGGGTACTACCCTGACGTCGGAGGTAGCTATTTCCTAAATAAAGTCCCAAAACCATTCGGCCTGTTCCTAGGGGTATCGGGCAGTCCAATCAATGGTATCGATGCGATTGATCTCAACTTGGCGGACTTTTTTTTAGCGAACTCCCAGAAAGGCAGCTTGATCGATAGATTGTGCTCAGCGAACCTCGGAAACCAAGAAACAGATACAATAGTGCAAAATGTCCTCTCTGATTTACAATTCGAAAGTGAGGAAGTTAAGAAAGAACAAACTGGAAAAATTAAACCCCATGCAGATTTTATTCGAAGCGCAATGAATCAAAATAGTCTTTCCGAAGCGTTTGATACAATCCGTAGCGCACAGATGAAAGATATTTGGTTCGAAAAAATGCAGAATAGCTTGTCGTACGGCAGTCCTCTCTCTGCTCTAATTGTTGAAAAACAACTCAGTGTCAGTGAAAAGATGCCGTTATGGGATATTTTCAAACTAGAAATGATTTTGACAGGACAATTCGTTAGAAATCGTGAATTTCCAGAAGGTGTAAGAGCTAAATTAGTTGACAAAGATAATAAGCCCGAATGGACTTTCAAAAAATTAGAGGAAGTGGACCTTGGTATTGTAGACAGTTTCTTTAAACCGCCTTGGGAAGTCAACCCACTTGATAAATTAATTGCTATATAACTTCATGAGTTAAGGACGACAAATTATGGCGCGGATCGGTTTTATTGGACTCGGCAACATGGGAGCTCCTATGGTGAAAAATCTTCTCAAAGCGGGACACGAGTTAGCAGTGTTTGACGTCTCAAAAAAAGCGATGGACAAGGTTGTACCAGATGGAGCTTCTCCATCATCATCTGCAAAACAATGTGCTCAAGGAGCAGAATTCGTTATTTCTATGCTACCAGCTGGACAACATGTTTATGACCTATACCTTGGCAAAAATAAGCTAATGGAAATAATCTCTGAACACAAAAATGCTTTAGTAATTGATTGCTCAACGATTGAAGCTGACGTCGCACAGAAAGTAGCAAAGTTCGCCAAAGGGTTAAAAGTCGGGTTTGTTGATTGTCCCGTCTCTGGCGGAGTGGGTGGTGCAGTTAGTGGTAACCTGGCGTTCATGGTAGGCGGGACAAAGATAGATTACAATCGAGTTAAACCCGTATTAGAGTGCATGGGAAAGAATATATTTTATGCCGGCAAAAGCGGTGCAGGCCAAATTGCAAAAGCTTGTAACAACATGCTTTTAGGGATTGTAATGGCTGGCACATCTGAGGTTCTTAATATGGGAATGAGAAATGGAATGGACCCACTTGTGCTCTCAGAAATAATTAAAAAAAGTACCGGGCAAAATTGGGCGGTAGAAGTTTATAACCCTGTCCCAGGAATCATGAAAAATGTTCCATCGGCAAATAGTTATAAAGGAGGATTTCAAGTTGACTTGATGTTGAAAGATCTCGGGTTAGCCATGGAGCTTTGCAAAAATAGTCTTACTCCAGCGCCGTTAGGTTCACAAGCTTTGAGCCTATACGCCTTACACAAAAATAAAGGTTTCGGTAAACTAGATTTTTCTAGTATCTTCGAACTCTACGCTGAAAATCGAACAACTAAATAGTGAACAAATAGTCCTAAGTTTTGTGCTTACTCGTTTTGTTCCCTGTCGAATTTTTATAAATCCTCGACGACCCTTGGAATGGCATCCGATAAATTAAAGACTAGTAACAAAGTTTTCGCCTTAGCTGTTCCTGTAATGATTTCCAATATCTCAACTCCCCTTATAGGAGTTGTTGATACAGCAATCGTCGGACAAAGTCCCGACCCATCACTTATCGGCGCAGTAGCAATCAGTGCGATGCTCTTCTCATTATTATATTGGGGCTTTGGTTTTCTCAGAATGGGAACTACAAGCTTGACCGCGCAATCGATTGGAGCGTGCGAACCATCAGAAAGTAGAGCTATCCTAATGCGCGCTTTGATTGTTAGCCTTGCTACGGGGTTCGGTCTCATAGCATTACAAACACCTATATCAGCGTTAGGTTTTTTCTTTTTAAAGGCTAGCAGTTCGGTAGAGTTTTTATCAAAAGAATACTTCGATATCAGAATTTGGTCAGCCCCAGCTACATTCATAAATTACGCGCTGGTTGGATGGTTTATAGGCCTAGGACGTGCACGAATTGCTTTGTTAATCCAACTAATCCTCAATTTTTTAAATGCATTTTTGGACTGGTATTTTGTTATCGAATTAGGAATGGGAGTAAAAGGAGTAGCACTTGGCACCCTATTTGCTGAATTTTTTGCCGCAACAATTGGGTTGATATTTGCCGTAAAAATTTATCTTCACCTAAAAACAGAGAAAAACAAAATATCAATTTGGGATTTTAGCAAACTCCGAAAACTTTTTAACGTAAGCACGGATATAATGGTTAGATCTTTAGCTTTAATGTTTGTTTTTATGTGGTTTACATCACAAAGTGCCAAAAATGGCGACCTCGTACTTGCAGCCAACGCAATATTAATGCACTTTATAACCACCACGGCTTACTTTTTAGATGGTTTCGCGATAGCAGCAGAAAGTTTAGCTGGTAGAGCCATTGGTGCAAAAAGTAGAAAAGACTTTGTAAGAATCTCTAAGGTAACTCTTTCGTGGAGTGCAATTATTGCCGCCTTAGCTTCAATTGTGTTAATCGCTTTGGGGCCAAATATAATACGAGTATTGACCGTGGATACTAATATCCAAGAAACAGCCATAGAATTTATGCTCTGGGCAGCCCTCGCGCCACTCATAGCCACCTGGTGCTACCAACTAGATGGAATATTTTTGGGAGCAACTTGGACACGAGAAATGGTTAAAAGCATGTTAATCTCAACGAGCTTATTTCTACTAGTTTACTGGGTGCTACTGCCATTGCAAAATACGGGCCTATGGTTGTCGCTTTATTTTCACTTTGCTGCCAGAGCGGTCACCTTAGGCTACTATTTTCCCCGGCTCCTCAATCGCGATTTTCCATCTGCAAAACATTAAATGAAGATTTTTCCTTAAAGAATAGGTGGTGATGTAGTAAGCTACAAACTTATGAAATACCTCGGTAGGTAAAACATGGCCTTTGATGCCACTTTTCCCCATTTGATCACAGAACAGGCCACAAAAAGGCCTGAAGCTATCGCCATCAGGCATAAAGACCTTGGAATATGGCAAGGATGGACCTGGGCACAAATAAACGCTGAAATCCGTTATTTGGCATGCGGCCTCCATGCAGAGGGATTAGCGAGGGGAATGAATTTAGCAATTATAGGAGATAATCGTCCCAGGCTATACTGGGGCATTGCTGCAGCACAATCTTTAGGAGCTGTCCCTGTGCCAATGTACCAGGACGCGATAACAGATGAGATCGAATATGTAATTACAAATGCAAACATTACTTACGCCATCGTTGAAGACCAAGAACAGGTTGATAAGCTGAATGAAATTTTCACAGCTAATGAACAGCTAAAACGTGTGTACTATGATGACCCGCGAGGACTAAAAAACTATAAAGATAGTTTCCTACTCGCCTACTCTCAACTGCGTCAAATTGGCAAAGACTATAACTCAAAAAACCCGACGTTTTTTTTAGAAGAAATAAATAAAGGAAAATCTTCAGACACCTCCATCATACTTTACACCTCAGGAACTACTGGCAAACCCAAAGGAGTTTGTTTGACCCATTCAGCATGGATAGCTGCAGCAAAAGTAGATATCAAATTTGATAAACTCAATTCCGCCGATTCTATATTATCTTATCTGCCTATGGCCTGGGTCGGGGATCATCTTTTTTCCTATGCCCAAGCGATAGTAGCTGGCTTTACCGTTAATTGCCCTGAGTCAGCAGATACCGTTATGTCGGATCTCAGAGAAATTGGACCAACCTACTACTTTGCCCCACCACGAGTTTTTGAGGATATGTTAACTCAGGTTATGATTCGAATGGAGGATGCTGGCCGCTTGAAACGATGGCTCTTTCACCATGGATTAAATATTGCAAAAAAGTGCGGTGGTCGTATCATGGACGGAAAATCAGTACCCCTTATCGACCGAATCCAGTATCTTATTTTCAATATTTTTATTTTTCGCCCTCTGCTGAATGTTCTTGGGTTATCGAGAGTGCGAGTTGCTTACACAGCGGGCGCTGCGATTGGCCCGGATTTGTTTGAATTTTACAGGTCAATCGGCGTGAATTTGAAACAGCTTTATGGACAAACAGAAACGGTTGCCCATGTCTGCAAACAATCGGATGGGGACGTAAAAAATGATAGCGTTGGCAAAGTCATGGAGGGAGTAAAAATAAAAATTGATGAATCGGGAGAAATCTTAGT
Organism: Pseudomonadota bacterium; assembly: GCA_002704665.1. GTDB lineage: Bacteria > Pseudomonadota > Gammaproteobacteria > Burkholderiales > Eutrophovitaceae. The sequence goes on along the minus strand of PAHB01000002.1, from coordinate 16,598 downwards.
AAAGTCCTCATCCATGCTAAAAGAATATTACAAACGTCCTGATGCCACCAAAGAAAGCTTAACCACAGATGGATTTTTTAAAACGGGCGATGCCGGTTTTATTGATGCAAATAAACATCTGAAAATCATAGATCGATCTAAAGATATTGGAAGGCTAACTGACGGAACGATGTTTGCACCACAATTTATTGAAAATAAGCTAAAGTTTTTTCCATTTATCAAGGAAGCTGTTTGCTTTGGCGACCAAAGGTCGAGGGTATGCTCGTTTATTAACATTGATATGGAGGCTGTCGGCAATTGGGCTGAACGTAAAGGATTGGCATATGCTGGTTACATCGAGCTTACGGGAAAACCGGAAGTTTATGATCTTGTGCATGAATGTATCAAGAAAGTGAATGCCGAATTATCTCGCGATAAAGAATTAGCAAATTCAAAAATTAGCCGATTCCTTATCCTACACAAAGAGCTAGATCCTGATGACAACGAACTAACCAGAAGCCGGAAGGTAAGACGAAACTTTGTTGCCGAAAAATATGGAGTTCTCGTCGAAGCTCTTTTTGATGGATCCAAAGATTGCAACATCACAACCGCGGTAAAATTTGAAGATGGTAGAACTGGCAATATTAGCGCTAACGTAATACTTCGAACCGTATAAAAAACCACAACAAATGACAAAAAAATCTATTTTACAAGTGAATGAAGTTTCTCTCTCCTTTGGGGGGGTCAAAGCGCTAAAAAACGTAAGTTTTAACTCCGAAGAGAAATCAATATTAGCAATTATTGGTCCGAATGGTGCGGGCAAAAGCTCTCTCCTAAATGTAATTAACGGGGTATACAAACCACAGCAAGGCGAAATCATTTTTAAAAATACTGTCTGGAAAAACGTCATCCCTTTTCAGGCAGCTCAGTCGGGGATATCAAGAACTTTCCAAAATATTGCTCTTTTTAAAGGCATGTCAGTTCTTGAAAATATTCTGACTGGCCGAAGCCTCAAAATGCGTGCAGGTCTGCTGTCGCAAGGGTTTTATTTCGGTGCGTGCAGTCGAGAAGAAATCGAACACAGAGAGGTGGTTGAACAAATCATAGATTTTCTCCAAATACAACACATAAGAAAAACCCCGGTTGGACGATTACCGTACGGTTTACAAAAAAGAGTCGAGCTCGCCAGAGCCCTTGCGGCGGAGCCGGAACTGCTACTTCTCGACGAACCTATGGCAGGTATGAATGTTGAGGAAAAGGAAGATATGAGTCGATTCATATTGGATGTTAATGAAGAATACGGAACATCCGTGGTATTGATTGAACACGATATGGGTGTTGTTATGGATATCAGTGACAAAATTGTTGTTTTAGATTACGGACAAAAAATTGGTGAAGGAACGCCAAATGAAATTAAAAATAATCAGAGAGTTATAGATGCTTACTTGGGAGTTTCTGACTAGCATAAAACAAAAGAATTTAGGGTTTTTGATATGAGTTTTTTTCTTGAAGTATTAATTGGTGGACTTCTAGCGGGGATAATGTACTCCCTTGTAGCCTTGGGTTTCGTTTTGATTTACAAAGCCTCAGGGGTTTTTAATTTCGCGCAAGGTGCCATGGTTTTTTTCGCAGCACTAACCTTTGTAGGCGCTCAAGAAAAACTTGGTTTTCCCATCTGGGCCGCTCTAATATTTTCTCTAATTCTTATGATCATATTAGGAGTCTTAACAGAAAAAGTCGTTTTGCGTCCTTTAGTTAATCAACCACCAATATCATTATTCATGGTCACTATCGGACTGACTTTTTTTGTTGAAGGATTAGCGCAGCTTATGTGGGGAACAAAAGTATATCCTCTCGAATTAGGAATACCAGACGAGCCCATAGCAATTACATTAACTCGTTGGGGATTAAACACCGATGCAGTTCCAAACGTTTTAAAAGAGATTAATAGCTTTGATCTCATAGCGGCAATTGTAGCTGGGACATTGGTCGCAGCCTTGGCAATATTTTTTCAAATCACTAGGGTCGGACGCGCTCTCCGAGCGGTTGCTGATGATCACCAAGCAGCGCTGTCAGTAGGTATACCCCTGAAAACCATTTGGGCGATCGTATGGTCTGTGGCCGGATTCGTAGCCCTGGTAGCGGGGCTTATGTGGGGAGCCAGAAATGGAGTCCAATTTGCTCTTGTATTCGTTGCTTTGAAGGCTCTTCCAGTATTAATTCTTGGAGGGTTTGATTCCGTACCTGGAGCCATCGTAGGAGGCTTAATAATAGGAGCGTTAGAAAAACTTGCTGAAGTATACATCGGACCTTATTTCGGAGGTGGAATAGAAATTTGGTTTGCGTACGTCGCGGCTTTACTATTCCTTCTAGTCAGACCAGAGGGATTATTTGGAGAAAAACAAATCGATAGAGTTTAGGAAAATTTTAGATGTTTTACAGAGAAGCTGGACAATTCAAAAAGTCGTATAAAGAAGATCAGGCAATTCTACCTATCCTACAGGACAAAATTGGGGTGGTAGTAATACTGTTGATTGCCTTCGTTGCAATTCCTATATTGGCCAGTGATTATTGGCTTACTGCCATCTTAATTCCTTTTCTAGTCTTCTCGCTGGCAGCGTTAGGACTTAACTTGCTCACTGGTTATGCCGGGCAATTATCCTTGGGAACAGCCGCTTTTATGGCAGTTGGGGCATTTGCAGCTTACAACTTCGAACTTCGATTGCCTTACATGCCCGCTTTAGTCAGTTTTGTACTAGCTGGACTTACCACAGCAATAGTAGGGATCGCGTTCGGAATACCAAGCCTCAGAATCAGAGGGTTTTACCTTGCAGTTGCAACACTAGCAGCGCAATTTTTTATTCCGTGGCTGTTGGTGAAAGTCGGGTGGTTCACTAATTACAGTTCCTCAGGAGTAATCACAACTCAGCCCATAGAAATCTTAGGATTTGTATTTGATTCTCCTGCTAAGCGCTATTTTTTAGTGTTATCCATCGTGGCTTTTCTAGCGTTGGTAGCAAAAAATCTTGTCCGAAGTAACCTCGGAAGAGCTTGGATGGCTGTGAGAGACATGGACGTCGCAGCGGAGGTCATAGGTATAAAAATAATGCGGACAAAACTAATCGCTTTCGGGGTCAGTTCGTTTTATTGCGGGGTTGCCGGAGCACTATACGCCTACGCTTACCTTGGCAGCGTGGAGCCTGACGGATTTAACCTGGACCTGTCCTTTAGGATCTTGTTCATGATTATAATTGGCGGAATCGGGAGTATCATGGGTTCTTTTTTAGGAGCAGCGTTTATAACACTATTGCCAATTTTTTTGGATATCGTAATCAATGAAGGTGCTGAAATTTTGAATCTTAAGTTAGCAGCCGGGGTAACATCTATAATGCAGTTGCTTGTTTTTGGTGGTCTCATCATATTTTTTCTAATTGTCGAACCGCTAGGTTTAGCCCGACTCTGGCAAATAGCCAAAGAGAAGCTGCGGCTGTGGCCATTTCCCCACTAACTTTTGTTAAATAAGAGGAGGACATTATGAAATTAAAAAAAGTTTTTTTTATATCTATCATTACTCTTGTTTTAAATGGTTGTGGAGATAAAAGCTCCACTGATTTAACGTCAGAGGTAGAGGAGGCTGCGCCTTCACAATTTTTTGGTATAGCCGGCTACCGGGTTGGGCCTTACGGACCTAGTGGGGCACCAATTGCGACGGGTTATATAGACTACCTAACCCTTTTAAACGAAAGGGACGGAGGATTAAATGGAGTTCGACTCAGCTGGGAGGAATGCGAAACCGAATACAATACCGCGAAAGGCCTAGAATGTTATGAACGGCTTAAGACAAGAAATCCGCTCGGACCAACAGCTATTCACCCCATGTCGACCGGAATTACTTACGGATTGATAGATAAAGCACCAGTGGATCAAATTCCACTTATTACATTGGGTTACGGAAGGACTGATGCTTCTGACGGTAGAGTTTTTCCTTGGGTTTTCCCTCTCATGACTAATTATTGGTCACAAGCCTCAGCTATAGTTAGATTCATTGAAACCAAAGAAGGTGGTGAGAAGAGCCTGTCAGGTAAAAAAATCGTTCTCCTTTATCACGACTCTGCTTATGGAAAAGAACCCCATGAAATTTTAAAGGTTGAAGCTGATAACTTCGGTTTTGATCTGGTAATGATTCCTGTTCCACACCCCGGAAATGAGCAACAGTCGCAATGGATGAGGATCAAGAAAGAGCAACCCGACTGGGTAATACTGTGGGGTTGGGGTGTTATGAGTGGCACATCCATCAAAACTGCAAAAAAAGTGGGCTTTCCTCGAGAAAAAATGATTGGAAATTGGTGGTCTGGGGCGGAGGTCGATACACTCGCGGCAGGGCCCTCGGCATCCACTGGTTATATAGCTGCAAACATGAATTTATCCGGAAAAAACTTCGAGGTGGTTCAAGAAATTCTCAAGCACGTATATCAAAAAGGCAAAGGGGGTGACGAGAGCTATGTCGGAACCGTACTTTGGAACCGAGGAGTGGCGCAAGCAATGTTAACAGTCGAAGCTGTCCGCAATGCACAAGCAAAGTACGGAAATACGCCAATGTCAGGCTTGCAAGTAAGGTGGGGTATTGAAAATCTTAGCCTCACACAAGCTAAACTTGATGAGCTAGGCTTTGGCGGCATGGTGCCACCGATTACAGTGTCCTGCGAAAATCATGAAGGTCCGGGAGTAGTGAGATTTCAACAATGGGATGGCGAAAAGTGGGTATCTATCTCCGACTGGGTGCTGGGGGATCAAAAACTGGTAAGAAAAATGGTTGAGGAATCCGCGGCAAAATATGCCAGCGAAAAGAACATAGAATATGGATGTTCGAGTTGAGATATGGGATCAAAAGATAATTTTGTGAAAGCCCTTTTGAATATAAATAATATCGAGGTCATTTATGATCACGTCATTCTAGTTCTCAAAGGAATTTCACTTCACGTTAACGAAGGCCAAATTGTAGCGCTCTTGGGGGCAAACGGTGCCGGCAAAACCACCACCTTAAAAGCCGTGTCAAATTTGCTCCAAACAGAGCGGGGAGAAGTTACAAAGGGCTTTATAGAATACAAAGGTGATAGAATTGAAAAATTAACACCTTGGTCACTCGTGAAAAAAGGGGTTATACAGGTTATGGAGGGTCGACACTGTTTTCAACATCTTTCGGTCGAAGAGAACCTTCTTACAGGGGCTTTTACAAGAGGAAACCAAAAAAAAGCGATTAAGAATGATTTGGAAAAGGTCTATAATTATTTTCCGAGGCTAAAAGAACGGAGGCGTAGCCAGGCGGGCTATACTTCTGGAGGTGAGCAACAAATGACAGCTATCGGGAGAGCGCTTATGGCCAACCCATCGATGATTTTATTGGACGAACCCTCCATGGGTTTAGCACCACAATTAGTCGAAGAAATCTTTGAGATTGTAAAAACTTTAAATCAGAAGGAAAAAGTTAGCTTTTTACTAGCTGAACAGAATACGAACATCGCGCTAGGCTATGCAGATTACGGTTACATACTGGAAAACGGTAGAATAGTAATGGATGGCTCAGCAAACGAATTATCGGATAATTCTGACGTCAAAGAATTTTATTTAGGAATAGCGAGCGCGGGTAGAAAAAGTTATCGCGATGGAAAGCATTATCGACGACGAAAACGGTGGCTAGCTTAGCGGAAACAACCTACTAACGTAATAAAAGGGGGGCAAATATGGGGGACTATTTCGATAAATTGGAAACCCGAACAGCAGAGGAAAGGCTCGAGGAAACAATCGGGATACTTCGGAAAACAATAGATCTAGCGCAGAGAAATACCACTTACTTCGCCAAAAAACTACAAGATATTTCAGCACATGAAATAAAAGATCTAAACGACCTTTCAAAACTGCCAATCACAAGAAAAACTGACCTAATAGAGCAGCAGAAAAACCGTCCTCCTTTTGGAGGAATGAACGCTGTAGAGCCCGGTAAACTTGCGAGAATTTTTTCTTCCCCCGGACCAATTTATGACCCTCAGGGAACCACTGAGGATTTTTGGAGATTTGGACGAGCAATGTGGGCGGCAGGATTTCGGCCTGGAGACATTGTACATAACACGTTCTCATACCACTTCACCCCGGCAGGGTTTATGGTAGACGAGGGAGCAAAAAAAATAGGCTGTGCGGTTTTTCCGGCCGGAATAGGGCAAACTGAAATGCAGGTTCGAACTATTGCTGACCTAAAACCCTCTGCATATGCCGGCACTCCTTCATTTCTGAAAATTATTCTTGAAAAAGCTGAAGAGTTAGATATTCAATTAGCTCCTTCCATTTCAAAAGCCCTCGTTGGGGGAGAAGCGTTATTAGCAGAATTTCGTGCGCTTTTTCAGGAAAGAGGTATTGAAACGCGCCAATGCTATGGAACAGCTGATCTCGGCCTAGTAGCCTATGAAACTGAGCCAACGGAGGGCCTAGTGATAGATGAGCATGTTGTAGTTGAAATTGTTAGACCTGGAACTGGGCAGCCTGTGATGTCAGGAGACGTAGGCGAGGTGGTTGTTACTCTTCTCAATTCATCATACCCGCTCATAAGATATGCTACTGGTGACTTATCAGCCATTGCGGATGGAAATAGTAAATGCGGAAGAACAAATGCTAGAATAAAAGGCTGGATGGGAAGAGCTGATCAAACAACAAAAGTTAGAGGAATGTTTGTTAGCCCCAAACAAATTGCTGATATACAAGCCCGCCACTCTTACATAAAAAAAGCTCGCCTTACTGTGGAACATGATGCTAATAAGACCGACATTATGACCCTTTTCTGCCAGGTTACCAACGGTAGCTTGGTGAACAAAGAGCAGATCACAACTTCGCTAAGAGAAATCACTAAAATGAGGGGTAATGTCGTTTTTCTCAAGGACAACGAATCACTTCCAAATGACGGAAAAATAATTGAAGATAAAAGAAAGTTTGACTAAAAATATGGAAACCATCAGCGATCCGGTAAGCGCCTATCCTGTCGCCACTGTAGATAAACTCCCAACAGACCTACAAGAGAAAATATTAAAAATTCAAGAGAAAACAGGATTCGTTCCAAACGTTTTCCTTGCTCTGGGGCATAGGCCAAAAGAGCTTAGAGCTTTTTTTAGCTACTATGAGGCAGTTGTTTCAGAAAACTTAACCCTTCAAAAGACTGAAATTGAGATGATTGTGGTTGCAACTAGCAGCGAGAACAAATGTCCTTATTGCGTGGTAGCTCACGGCGCTATTCTCCGCATTTATGCAAAAAATCCGACACTTTCTGATCAATTAGCCATCAATTATAATAATGCCTCGATTTCGGAAGAACATAGATTAATGCTTAGTTTTGCCTGTAAACTTGCCCGATCTCCTGAGTTGATAACAGCTATTGATAAAAAAATACTTACAAACAATGGCTTCTCCGACGAACAAATTTGGGATATTGGTGCTGTCACCTCTTTTTTCGCACTTTCCAATCGCATGGCCCACTTGATGAATCTTAGGCCCAATCGAGAATTTTACGATTTAGCCAGAAACCTCAATTAATTCTTTATGGGGATAAATAAAATATAAATATTCTGATTTCGCATTTATTTAAAATCGAAACTTAATATCGCTCTAAAATGCTACAATGTTTTCCGGATGTATTAAATTTCCGTCCTAAGTCGAAACGTTGGGTTATTTAAAAAGAGGGCGTAGCATGAAGGCTGATATAGATCCCAAAGAAACAAACGAGTGGCTCGAATCAATTGACAGTGTCATTCGGGAAGAAGGCCCTGACCGAGCACTATTCCTAATTGAAAAGCTTATCGGGCAAACAGGACAATCAGGGGGCGTGTTTATCCATAACGCCAATACTCCTTATGTAAATACAATCCCACCGGAAAAAGAAAAAAAGTCGCCCGGTAACCACGAACTAGAGCATCGCATACGATCATATGTGCGCTGGAATGCGGCAGCAATGGTTCTTCGGGCTAACAAAGATACCAATGTAGGAGGCCATATTGCTAGTTTCGCCTCTGCAGCAACTCTCTATGATGTTGGGTACAATCACTTTTGGAATGCAAATTCAGAAAAAAACGCGGGAGATCTGATATTTATGCAAGGTCACTCTGCTCCGGGGATTTACGCGAGATCATTTCTTCTGGGTAGGCTCGACGAAGAACAGTTAGATAATTTCAGGCAAGAAGTTGACGGTAAAGGCCTTTCTTCGTATCCACACCCTTGGCTCATGCCCGGTTTCTGGCAATTCCCAACTGTTTCAATGGGTTTAGGCCCAATAATGGCGATTTATCAGGCGCGACTAATGAAATACTTGGACGATCGAGAATTACTTGACACCAAAGGACGAAAAGTCTGGTGTTTTCTTGGGGACGGTGAAACAGATGAACCTGAATCAATGGGAGCTATTGGAGTTGCCTCAAGAGAAAATTTGGATAATTTAATATTTGTGGTCAACTGTAACCTCCAAAGATTAGATGGGCCAGTTCGAGGAAATGGTAAAATCATCCAAGAACTTGAAGCAGATTTCAGAGGAACGGGCTGGAATGTTATTAAATTGATTTGGGGATCTTACTGGGATCCACTTTTAGCGAGAGATAAAACCGGGCTTTTGAGAAAACGTATGGAAGAATGTGTTGATGGTGAATACCAAACCTTCAAATCGAGGGACGGTGGATACGTTCGAGAACATTTTTTTGGCAAATATCCTGAACTAAAACAACTGGTTTCTAATTTGTCGGACGATGATATTTGGCGCCTCAACCGCGGCGGACACGATCCGCATAAAATATATGCCGCGTATTCCGCTGCCGTCGAATCTACGGGTAAGCCAACGGTCATTCTAGCGAAAACTATTAAAGGTTATGGAATGGGGGAAGCCGGAGAAGCTCAAAATATTACACATCAGCAAAAAAAGATGGGTACAAACTCGCTGCAGGAATTTCGTGATCGTTTCAAGCTGCCTGTTGAAGATCAAAATCTTGAAAACATACCTTACCTAAAATTTGAGGAAAATTCCGCTGAACTTAAATATATGAAAGAAAGACGAGAAGCATTAGGCGGATACATGCCTCATCGGCAAACAAAGGGAGACAAAATAAAAATTCCTGAACTTGAGTCTTTTGGGACCATGCTTAATGGGTCGGGCGACAGAGAAATATCCTCAACAATGGCTTTTGTAAGAATACTTTCCTCTTTAATTAGAAATAAGGAAATTGGCAAACGCATCGTTCCCATCGTGCCCGACGAGTCACGAACTTTCGGTATGGAGGGTATGTTCAGACAACTTGGCATTTGGTCTTCTGTCGGACAATTATACACGCCAGAGGATGCTGACCAGCTTATGTTTTACAAAGAGGATAAAAACGGTCAAATTCTGCAAGAGGGAATTAACGAAGCTGGGGCAATGTCGTCATGGATCGCAGCAGCGACCTCATACTCAAACCATGGACTGACGATGATACCATTTTATATTTACTACTCAATGTTTGGATTTCAACGAGTTGGAGATTTAGCTTGGGCAGCAGGGGATCAAAGAGCCCGCGGATTCCTTCTGGGAGGCACTGCAGGAAAAACAACGCTTAACGGCGAAGGACTGCAACATGGTGACGGTCATAGTCACGTCCTGTCGTCGACAATTCCAAATTGTATTTCCTACGATCCGACCTTCGCCTACGAGTTAGCGGTAATTATAAATGACGGTATGTTGAGAATGTTTGAAAAGCAAGAAGACGTCTTCTACTATATAACTCTGATGAACGAAAACTATCGGCATCCAAAATTACCTGAGGGAGCAGAGGAAGGTATAATTAAGGGTCTGTATTTATTATCCAAATCGAAATTATCTGGGAAAAAACCATTGGTTCAGTTATTGGGAAGTGGGGCAATTTTAAACGAAGTTATTAAAGCACAGGTATTATTGGAAGAAAATTTTGGAATTAAAGCTGACGTGTGGAGCGCTACCAGCTTTACCGAGCTCCGTCGAGAAGGGTTAGAGACTACAAGATGGAATTTGCTTCATCCGACAAAAAAACAAAAGGAATCTTACGTCTCCATGTGCCTCAACAAGGCTCAAGCACCTGTGATCGCGGCTACAGATTATATGAAAATCTACGCAGACCAAATCCGTCAATTTGTAAGCAATCCATACATTAGCTTGGGGACAGACGGTTATGGACGCTCCGACACCCGAAGTAAACTGAGATCGTTTTTTGAAGTAGATTCTAGTTTCATTGTATTAGCGTCCTTAAAAGCTCTTGTAGATAAAGGTGAAATTAAGAATTCCGTTTTGGATAATGCCATCAAAGATTATGGTGTCGATCCGGACCGGCAGAGTCCGGCTCAAACTTGACAGTAAAACTAGAGGATTTAAATGACCACTTTGAAAGATATATTTGTTCCTGACATCGGCGATTTTAAAGAAATACCTGTAATCGAAGTATTGGTTAAACCCGGAGATGTGGTTGAAGCCGAGGACTCTATAATTACTCTGGAGTCGGATAAGGCAACAATGGAAGTTCCCGCTCCAACAAAGGGAGTTGTGAAGGAAATCAAAGTTAATCCAGGAGATACGGTTTCTGAAGGATCACTTATACTTTCAATGGAATCACCACAGGCTGAAAAAATACCGCAGGAAAAAATGGAAAGTCGTTCAAAGGAGTCATCAATCGCCCAAGGTCCGGAGGCTGCACAATCTCCAGAGGTTAACTCCGAAACAGAATACCGTGGGAAAGCAGAGAAAGACAATATTTTTTCAAACGTTTCTGAAATAAAACAAGCTTCGTTTAACAAGGGATCTCACGCAAGCCCAAGCGTTAGAAAATTTGCGCGAGAATTAGGCGTAGTCCTGTCTAAAATTGAAGGTTCAGGTTTAAAGAATCGAATACTCAAGGAAGACATTCAAGAATATATAAAAAAATCACTGATGCAAAGCTCTAGAACAGCAAATGCAAAGCTGGGCGGAAAGCGACGTGCTCTTCCTGATTTTACAAAATTTGGTGGTATTGAAAAAAAACCGTTATCGAGGATAAAAAAAATATCTGGACCTCTCTTGCAGGAGAACTGGCAGGAAATTCCGCATGTTACCCAACACCATGATGTAGACGTAACGGAACTAGAAAGCTTTCGTAAAAAAATAGCACTTCAGGAAAAAAACATAAAAATAACTCCGGTTTCATTTGTAATAAAAGCATTGAGTGTTGCACTCACACGTAACCCTTCGTTCAACTCTTCGTTAAATAGTAATGGAAACGAAATCATCTTAAAAAAATACATAAATATAGGAGTCGCAGTCGACACTCCAAATGGATTACTAGTACCAGTCATAAAAAACGTGTTATCGAAAGGAATTTTAGAAATAGCGGAGGAACTTAACAAGGTCGGGGAAAAAGCAAGAAATGGGAAGTTGACTCCGAAAGATATGGAGGGTGGAAGTTTTTCGGTTTCTAGCCTGGGGGGAATTGGTGGGAGTCATTTTACACCGATTGTGAATTTTCCCGAAGTTGCTATTTTAGGAATTAATAGAGCACAAATAAAGCCGGTTTGGGATGGTTCGCAGTTTTCTCCAAAAACTCTCTTACCACTCTCCCTTTCATATGACCACCGAGTAATAGATGGGGCAGAGGGAGCTCGATTTATTGTTGAATTAGCGGAACTACTGAAAGATTTGAGAAATACCCTATTATGAGCGTAGCTGATAAATATATCCCGTTAGCGAACTCGGACCTCCTCTTCTTAAACTAGCTCGCTAAAACTAATTGAATAATATCAAACTTGCACATAACTGTAGCTGTGGAATTAGCGAATAAAAAAATTATAGGAGTTTTCGGAGGAACTTTTGATCCCGTTCACCTCGCACATCTAAGACTTGCTGAGGAAATCAAGCAGGAATTTTTACTCGAAGAACTCCGTTTAGTTCCCAGTGCAGATCCGCCGCATCGGGCAACACCAGATGCAACGGCAGGGCAGCGATTAGCAATGCTTAAGCTTGCCTTAAAGGGGAATCAAAGCCTAAAGGTAGATGATCGAGAGATAAAGCGCTCAGGGCCAAGCTTCACCATAGATACCCTCAGGGAAATCAGGAAAGAAGTACCAAATAAACCATTGGCCCTCATAATGGGGATCGATGTTTTTGTTCAACTCCCAACTTGGCATGAGTGGGAAAAAATATTTAACCTAGCGCATATTATAGTAGCTGAACGTGCAGGATATGGGGCCATTCCGCTAGTTGATCGCGCGCTGGAACCACTTAAGAGCCATGTCATTAAACGATTAAATATTAATCGCTTTAAACTACAAGAAAATCTATCGGGGAATATTTTTGTTTATAAGTTCACAGCTCTAGCGATTTCTTCTACAATGATTAGAAATAATATGGCACAAAATAAAAGCCTTAAGTACCTTATACCGGAAACGGTATGGAAATACATAGAACGGGAGGGCTTGTATAAACATTGAAAAACAAGACGATCAATTAATTGAATTGATCAAAACAGTCTTAGATGATGTCAAAGCAACTGAAATAAGATGCATTCGCGTGTCGGCTATTACAGCAATGTTTGATTACGTTATGATCGCTACTGTGGAATCTGGTAGACAAAGTCGAGCTGCTTGTGAAAAAATTAGAGATTTAGCAAAACCGCTGAAAATAAAAATTTTGGGAGTTGAAGGTCTGGACAGTGGTGAATGGGTATTACTGGACACAGGATCCGTAGTATTACACCTCATGCGACCGGAAGCTAGGTCCTTTTATAATCTCGAAGAATTGTGGTTGATTGATTAATAGCGATCTGTATGAAAATACACATCATAACAGTCAGCAACAAGTACCCAGCATGGGCTGCGAGCTGTTTCGACCAATACTCCAATCGATGTGTGTCCAATTGCGCGATTCTGCTGCAGCAAGTTAAGCCCATCGCTCCTAACAGCAATAGACCAAATGATATTATCATTTCAAAAAAAGCCGAGGCATCAAAAATTAGAAATTTGATACCTAAGAACAGTATACTTATAGCCTTAGATAGTCGGGGCAAAAAATTTAGTACTAAGCAATTTTCCAAAGAATTTCAGAGCTGGATGCAAGTTGGCAAAAATCCGTGTTTTATAATTGGAGGCGCAGAGGGATTAGCACAAGATATTCAAGATGATGCACAAAAAGTGCTGTCGCTGTCTTCTTTCACACTCGCGCATCCGATCGCCTTAATGGTTTTGATGGAACAAATTTACCGAGCACTGTCTATAATTAACAACCACCCCTATCACAGGGTGTAATGTAGTCAACCTTAAGAATATTTTTTAATCATGTCCGCGTTTAAAACTATTTACCTCGCTTCGCGTAGCAGTCAAAGAAGAGATCTGTTAACGCAAATGGGAATAAACTTCGAGATGCTCGTGCTAAAAGAAGGTTTTCAGGGAGATGGTGGATTCGACGAAACTCCTTTAAAAGGTGAACTCCCCCTCGAGTATGTCAAGCGTGTTGCACGATTAAAAGCGGAAACCGGTTGGGAACTTACCGAACGTCGTCAGCTTTTATCTTATCCAGTGTTGGCGGCAGATACGTCGATCGCTCTAGGTGACTACATAATTGGCAAACCAAAAGATAGGGAAGATGCTGTCGAGATCCTACGGCGGCTATCAGGAAAAAAACATATGGTACACACAGCAGTAGCAATTAAAAATAAAGAGGTCATGAAGGAAAGCGTAGCCTCCACAGAAGTTATATTCTCAGACCTGACAGATGAGGTTATTAGAAAATACGTTGCTACAGGGGAATCTTTCGGTAGAGCAGGAGCTTATGCTATTCAGGGAAAAGCGAGCATCTTCACCGTTAAAATATCGGGTAGTTACAGTGGCGTTGTTGGTTTACCCGTTTATGAAACATACCAACTGCTACTGTCTCTTGGAGTAAAAACTAATTAACTCTAAAGAGTTTAAACCCCACCATAATTTGATTATAGAAAATGGAAACTTATAAACGAATCCGGAGTCGCTATCGTATGGAAAATAAAAGTAATGAGATATCTTGTCGGACCCACAAATTTTTAATAGCCATCGGTCTGATGGCCTTTACTCTGTCCAACCTTGCGTTATGTCAAGATAAAATTAGTCAGTACACATTTGCTTGGCCTTTTGAAGATCAAACAAAAATGGTTCCGAGGGGAGGAACTACTACCGGCCCTTCTGTGACCCTGGCGCCAAGAAATATCCCAACGCATACGTCAAAAAATCTAGCAAAATTCGAGAGGGATAGGATTGCCATACTCTCTATGCAGGGCGGATATAGAGCCACTTTCGATTTTATAGAAACCGTAGGGCTCACCAAAAATTATGAAGCGAAGGCACCATATCAAAGTTGGGGAACAGAGTTCATTTATTTGGTTGAAGATCGAGGAGACTTTATCAGCCTCCAGCATATTCTAGTTATGCGAATAATTATGGAAGATGGATCTGTATCCGAACCTTTCGTCATGAAACACTGGAGACAAGATTGGCAGTATGAAGACACCGATTTACATCAATACAAGGGGCATAACGTCTGGTCTCGTAAAGTAGTTGACAAAGAATTATCGAGAGGAAAATGGTCACAAGCAGTTTTTCAAGTAGATGACTCACCGCGATATGAGGCATTAGGTGAATGGTCTCACCCAGGGAAAATCTCCATATGGACTAGCCACCAAACGCGGCGTCCACTTCCTAGAAGAGAGTTCAGCGTTCGCTCTGACTACCATTTGCTTGAGGGAGTCAATCGCTTAACAATAAATTTCAATGGATGGGTTCAAGAAGAGGATAACTTAAAAAAGGTATTGGGCCGTGATGAAAAAGTGGAAAACGAGATGCCTTACCTTGCCCGAGAAGCTGGCATAGCTCGCTACGAGCTAATAAAAAATTATGATTTTTCAGCTGGCGATGAATACTGGAAAAAAACCTCTCAATTTTGGTCTCTCGTGCGATCGTATTGGAGGCAAATTTTAGGCAGCACTGAAAAATTTAAAATTTTAGCCAGTTACGAAGATCGCAAACTTTATCAAAATATGTTCCAGCTAGCAGATGAAGCAGCCAACGGCCTCCATTCAACTGAAAAGCTTAAAAGATTGATCGAAACCGAGCTTACTCGTTTCGTGCAAGCAATAGATACCAAGTAGATAGCGTCACAAACGAGCTGATAGGTAAAACTCCAAACCGCCTAAAGGCCATATTAAAACAAGCTGACAAACAAATATCAAAACCAGAGGTGACAAGTCTATGCCTCCAACCAACGGAATTTTTCCCTGTAAACGGCTGAGAAACGGAGCTGTCATAGCTTGCAAAAATGTCATCATCGGGCTGTATGGATTTATCCAAGACAGTATTGCTTGAATAAAGACAGCTATTAAGATTATATAAACTAAAGTCTTGCAAACTACTATTGCCGCTAAAAAAACTAAAAATGCTGAGATTCCAAAACCATATCCCAAAATAGTCCTCGTTCCGATAATAAGAAGGGTTTCCAAAGCCCACGCTGTTATGATACTCGCAATTTCATAACCGAATATTCCTGGAACTATTTTTTTTATGGAATTAACGGGTAAGTTTGTTACTGAGAAAACAAATGAGGTTATGGGGTGCCCATAAGGAGCGGATACGAATTGAAAATAAAACCTCAAAATTAATAAGAGGCTGAAGATACCCAAAACCGTACTGAAAACGAAAAGTAGCGCTTCTGTCATATCTCACATTCTCGACTAATTATCATTTGCTTTCCCCATTTCCTTAGCCCTGTGCTCTGCTGCAACCAGCGCTTTTTTGAATATCTTCGCTACGTTCTCTTGACTGAAAACAGATAGAGCGCTTTCCGTAGTACCACCCTTTGATGTGACTTTTTCCCTAAGTAATGCCGGGGTATCGTCGCTTTCAAGAACCAGTTTCAATGCTCCTAAAAATGTATTAACTGTTAAATCATGCGAAACTTTTTTGTCTAAACCAAGTTCAACGCCAATACTCTCAAGTTTTTCAATGAAATAAAACACATAAGCTGGCCCGCTTCCAGAGAGCGCTGTAACAGTATCCAATAAACTCTCTTCTTCTACCCAATAACATTCGCCAACCGCTCCCATAATTTTATCCGTAATCAGCCGGTCGCTGCGAAAAACTTCGGAACCCGCGTAAACACCAGAAACTCCAGCGCCGATCAGTGCAGGCAAATTCGGCATCACTCTAGCTATCCTTGCGTGCGACCCAATCCACCTTCTCAAAGTTTCAACTCTAATACCAGCAGCTATGCTTATAATGAGTGGAGTTTTATTTTTGAAAAACACGTGATTTAGTGCTTGTTTTAAATCTTGTGGTTTTACCGCAAGAACTACGACATCCGCACCCTCGAGAATATCAACATTTTTGCTATTTTCTACTCTCATTTCGGTCAGTGATTTTCGAGCGTTTGCATCGATTTCTGCAACAGTTATGTCTTCATGTGCCACTCCGCTCGATATCAAGCCTTTTATTATGGCCTTCGCCATATTCCCACCACCCAAAAATCCAACCTGCATAAATAACCTTCTAATATTGAACTATCTTAAGTATAGGCTTAAGTAGTTTTGATCGCCATAAAAGAT
>PAHB01000001.1 GCA_002704665.1 Pseudomonadota bacterium | reverse complement strand
TCCACCTTTCTTACAAAAATCCCGCACACAAAGCTCGTTACCATGAAACTTAAATAATCTAAAATTCTTCCGATGAAACCCTTATTGGGATAAATAAACGTCCAAACACGGATAACTCGTATGCCGCAATTTTCCTCAATTTGCCAAATTTTATTTTTAAACCCGTCATAAATCTTTCCCTTAGGAAAATTAGGACAACAAGTGATCACTGTAACTTTAGCACCCAGTTTGACCCATTCAGTACAGTGCTCGAATGTCCTGGTTGCCGGAGCATTTACCTCTGGCGGAAAATTATCTGAAATAAAAAGTATGTGCAAAGTGACTTATCCTGAATTTAGTTTGAGTACTGAACAACCTTCTCTTGGTTTAATTATTAAACAACGAGTCTTTAACACTCTGCCAAAGTATGGTGCGTATTGTGACCATCCTAATAACGAAACCCCTTGCTTAATTTCAGCTAAAATTGTTCTACCTCCTCCAGTCCGAAAAACCCATTCTATCGATGATAATTGCTCACAAATAACCGATGGATGCAAAATGAATCGAGCATGAGCTTCCCGGAATGTCCCTTCAATCATATCCCGGATTAATACGGCACTCTCCTCAAAAATCCACTCTCTCTTATGAACTGGACTGCCCCTGAGTCTTTTGTAACCGTCATGTGCACATGTTATCGCCCAAGAGTCATCGTAGTCTTTTATCTCTAAACTCTTGGGAAATGCTCTTTTTGCTACTCTAAAATTCGCCCAAGTTTGAGATGAGGACTCACCGTTTATTTCAACTGTGCTATGCGCCGCCGTAGATCGCTCGTAGTTTCGGTTTTTTGACCAATAAGAAGACGTGCCACCATTAACAATAAAGCGAGAGTCTTCGCAAGACATTTCAAAAGACAAGGTATCTGCATGAGCATGGCCCGGATTATAACTAGGACCAACTTCACCTACATCTAGAATAGCAACAAATCCACTGGACTTTTGCATTACCCTAATAAAGCCACTTGGTGACAGATGATTAATAATAGTTTTTTTGTTTCCGTATGTATTAGTCAAATATTTTGGCGCAGTTTGGTTACCCATTATATTATTCGCATAATCAGCAAGCTCCCCCATGCGATGACTAATGCCGAACGCTGAATCATTAAAAAAACCAATTTGTCCATCCGGATGAGACATATATTCAAGCCAACCTAACATTATTTGAATCGTTTTTTCCCACTTTTTTTTAGAAGGAGTAAGAATTGCGTTACTCCAAACTTTCGCCGCAAGCAATAAATCTAGAAGATCCTCTAAAATGAGAGCGTGATACATAGGACTTCTTTCGAAATGTCCGCCGTCGCTTAAAATTTGTTCTTTGATTTGTTCGTCAATTATTTCTAATCCGCTTTCTAACCATTTTTTTGATTCCTCTCCTTTAAAAAAAAGCCCTGAAAAAACCAACGCCTTACCGTTCGAGAAATAATGGTTAGCTAGTAGGTCTCGCTCTAAGTTTTTTAGAAGCCAACGAGTCTGCAAAGCAAGACTTTTTCTTATTTTTTCGGAATTATAATTATTGTCCACTGACCACTTAATCCAATTTACGATTCTAATGCTGATCGGGTAAGCATCCCAACCCACTCCCTCACCAATCGAATTATTATCTATCCAATGATCGATTAATTTGCTGTGCCAATCAAAACGAGTGCGTGCATTTTCAGCAATTAAATCGTAAAAATAATGTAAATTATATATCCATAAAGGATCTTTATTATTTAAGTGCCACGAAACTCCATCAGTGAATTCCTCTTCCGAATTTAAAAAACGAAATTTGTTTTCACTAAGCATAACAGACTCACGAGGATTGCATTTAGAACCAAATGTTTCCTCGCACAATTCACACGCTGGTATCCCTGTCAATTTTATACTAGTCTTTCGGAATCGACTCAGTCTATAAATGATTTGGCTTAGACGCAAATACCTTAAAGTGTGTACATATAAATTGAGCGTCTTCCATACATTCAATTTATAGCCTCTGCAATTCCCATAGTAATTTTTGCGACTTCTACGAGTTCGTCAAACGGAATGGGTGATGCTTGGTTCTTTGTAATTGCTTCTGCAAACCGATGAACGCAAGCCTTATTCCCTTTATCTTGTCTCCATAAAGATTTTTTTTTAAAATTTTTCCAACCATACCCGTGGAGTTTCCTAAAATTATCAAGCTTGAGGATTTTACCACCCGAAAATATTTCTATTGTTTCTTTTGGGTAACTCCTGTCGCCATTAGAAAAATAATTAATTACCCCGATGCTTCCATCCCTAAACCTTAGACTAACACTAACGTTATCCGGTAATTCAGATTTCATAGGTAGAACGGTATAGCTTTGTATGGGATGACCCGCTAAAAATCTTATTAAGTCAACAAAGTGACACATTTCACCGATTATTCGACCGCCTCCAATCTCTGGATTTTGGAGCCAATGCTCTCGAGGAATACTCCCTGCGTTCACCGTCATTAAAAAAGCTTTTTGCACCCTCTCTGTTTTCAACAAAGATTTCGCTTTCAGAATTAAAGGAGAAAATCGTCGATTAAAACCGACCATAAAAACCTTGTTGAACGACTCATATTGTTTAATGATCATTTCCAGCTCTTTAGGATTTATACACATTGGTTTTTCAACGTAAATATGCTTACCGCTTTCCATGCTAGATTTAATTAACTTTGCATGACTATTATGTCTAGTTGCAATTAATACCGCGTCGACAGAAGAATCATCAAAAACATAACTTCCATCATTTGTAACTTTATTGAATCCATATTTTTCAGCGACACTAACACTGTTGACGCCTTTTTGACCCACAATTGTATCCAGAATTAGAGATGTCCTCTTAAGAGCGGGGACTAAAACTTTTCGTGCGTAATCCCCAGCACCAAAAACCGCGATTTTATGGGGTAAGCAGAGGTTATTTTTACCAGATTCACCTTTTTTTTCAGTTTCAATTGATTCTGTTAAGACTATTGCAGTTTTTAAATCGAAATTACGATCTGGAAATTCTAATAAAACCCCCAAAGACCCCTGACCACCATCGATGATATCGTAAATTTTCTTTGTCTGGCTAAACTCAAATTTATGAGTTATCAACCTTTCGGTGATTATTTTTTTATCCCTTATTAATTCCAGAATTGCTTGAAAATTTCTTTGCTCAGTCCACCTGACATAGGCAATCGGATAGTCGTTTCCTTTTTCTTCATAGTCTGAGTCATAGCGACCTGGTCCATACGAGCAACTAACTTGGAACGATAACTCCTTTTCATAAAAATCAGATTTCGAAAATTCTAATCCCGATAAGCCAACTAATACCAATCGGCCGCGTTTCCGACACATCAACGTCGCGTCTTTAATCAACTGATTACTTTTCGTATGAGCCGCGATTACCACCCCATCAATTCCTCTGCCTTGCGTAAATTGATCACAACTTTTTATTAAATCTTCCTCACCTTGCGACAAGTCTACAACCGAGATACCCAAGGATTTCGCAATTTTTAATCTTTCGGGATCAAAATCTGAAGCAATAACGCGGCAACCGTTTGCCATCAATATCTGTGCTGTTAGAAGACCCACCAATCCCAGCCCCATCACACAAAATTTTTCACCTAAAGTCGGTTGGGAAAGTCTTACACTGTGTAAAGCGATCGAACCAATAACAGTAAATACGGCCTCATCGTCAGTCACGTCATCCGGAACTTTTGCACATAAATTGATTGGAACAGAAACTAATTCAGCATGAGGTCCATTTGATACGACCCTATCTCCGACAGAAAATTTTTCAACCCCCGAGCCAACTTCAACAACTCTTCCCACATTGCAATAACCCAGCGGCATAGGCTTATCTAATTTGCTAGATATTGCCTCTGCTGTCGCGCCAATTCCATCCGTCCTAATTTTATTTATTGCCTCTTTAACTTTTTCAGGTTGTTGCCGAGCTTTACCGATCAAGCCAGCTCTGCCAAATTGAAGAAGCATCCTCTCGGTACCGGGCGATATAAGTGTTCTGTTAGTGCGAATCAGCAAATGTCCGCTTTCCAATGCCGGAACAGGAACATCAATCGCCTCTGTTTTACCTGATTTCAAATGCTGAACTATTTGTTTCATTCTTGAACCACCAAACGGAGTTTGCCAGATTTTGTTCTTTTAATTGATGACATATACTTAACTTCTAGCCCGATTGTATCACCGAGTCTCTTTTTAATTTGCTCAACTAAAAGCCTCTCATCTTTTTGTGAATATCTAATTCCAGGAACAACTAGAATGGTGATTCTAGACTTATCCTTTTGTCGAATCTGTGCTTCTTTTATATTTATCAAGTCTTTGAAAACATGATCCATCCTTCCAATTTTAGTTCCATTTGGCAAAACGACAAAATCTTCTCTTCTTCCGTCAATAAACTCAACTTTACGCCCTCTGCAGGACTGCACCACCTCTTTGGAGTCAGCAAGGGATACAATATCTCCGGTGTCATAACGAAACAGCGGAAATGAATGGTTATGCCAATTAGTTCCGACTATTTTGTGCTGTTTTTCATTTCCTCCCTCGAGAGGTAAAAATTCCACGCAGGCGTAGTCTTCATCAACATGCATACTGCCCGAGGGCCACATTGATATATTCGCTACTCCTTCGGCTAAACCATAATGTTGGGCAAGCGGAACTTGAAACGCTTCTGAGATAAGTCTTTTTTGCGACTCCAGAAGATTCTCTGCACCTGTGGTTATAATTTTTAATCTTGGCAAAGAAATATTTAATTCTTTTTTATAACCGGCTAGCAAAGATATGATTGAGGGATAACCATGTATCCATGAAACACCAGTTTTTTTTATCTTCGTTAGATAAGCTTCGGCCGTTGCCGAATTAATATGATAGCCACTAAAAATAATTTGTTTGCCAAAAAAATTATTCCTCCAAAAAGGAGGCTGTTCTCTAGTAACCGAAACAATGCTTCGTCCACCAAAATAAGCGCACCAATCGTGTCTTGAAATGCCATGCATTTTTCTAAACCGCCACCAAGTCGCCCATGTAACCTGCTCCATCTGTCTCGATTCCCAAAATATTAAACCACTGCCAGTACTACCACTGGTGTGTCGCTTAATACTGCGGCTTTTTGCTCTGTAATTGACTATTTCTGATGCATGTTCTTTGACTTCCAGTTTTGTTAGCACCGGCAACTTCTCTAATTCCTTAAAAGGATCCTCACTGCCAATATTCACCTTAAATTTTAAAAAACGATTTGCCCAAAATGGACTAGATCGAGCACTCTGAAAATGTTTTTTTAAACAGGATACCCGGTATTTATGGATTTCATTTTTGCTAAAATCCAATCGCTTATCAACTTCTTTTTCCACAGTGCCGTAATGACCAGAATAACGTCGACGATGGATCACGGCGCCTGCAAAATTAAGTATTAACCCCTGTAGATGCCAAGGAAGCCTAAGATATAAACCTTCGATATCCATTTGCTATCCACCTAGCAATTAGCTATTTTCGCAAGCCGTCTGTGACCGATTTTCGTCAAGTGTTACTGTCCTATACTCTTGTCGATTAGACCATGAAAAACATATGTCATCTTTTTTACCGCAATATCTATCTCAAAAGTTTTTCTTGCAACCTCATAACCATTATCCGCCAAAAGCTTTCTAGTTGGGGCAGAGACAAACAAACTTTCGAGCGATTGGGCCAATTTTATCACATCTTTAGGTGGCACAAAAATACCTGTATGCCCATCTTTTACTATGTCCGAAATATTACCTACCGGGGTGGTAATGATCGGCAAACGACTTGCCATTGCTTCTAAAATAACGTTTGGGAAACCCTCCATATGTGAAGGCAGTACAAAAATATCTGCCATTTTGTAGGCTTCTAAAAGTGTTTCTCCTTTGATCCAACCCAAAAAATTGAACCTGTCCATAAGGTTATACTTCTTAACCCTAGAAACTAAATTGTCCAGTGCTGTTCCGTCGCCTACTATCGTTACAGTAAAGTCATGTGATTTCGCAATAAGTTTGCAAGCTTCGATTAGTTCAAAAACACCCTTCTCTTTTTCAACCCATCCCACAAAAAGAATTGCTAGATTTGTTCTAACTTGGATGTCAGCTCTCTGCTCACCAATTTCAAAATACTTTGAATTTGAAATCCAGTTGTTAATAATTATCGTTTTCTCTTTTCGAAAGTCTAGAACATCTACAGCAAATTTCTGCCAAGCAGAACCTTGGCATAAAATAATTGAAGCACTATTTAAAAAAGTTTTTGCATGCCAACGCCAAAAAAAACTTGAAGGTGCTTTTGCCAGTAACCCCCCTCCCCGCGGGAACATGACGCACGGAATACCGCAAAGTTTAGAATACCAAGCTAACAATCCCTTCTCTGCTAGCCCAAAACCGCTACTGCAAAAAATCAGAATTGCATCTGGCTTAAAATATCGAAGTTTCCTGATAAATTTAATGTGTCTAAGAAATGCATAAAAAGCTCTTACTAAAAATCTAGGCGCAGGGTTGCTTTTTTGAGTGCTGTCTATGAGTGATAAATCAAATTCTTTACTAAAATTTGACTTTAATAAACTCCTGCATGCAACTATAACTCCGCCAAAGATATCTGCACCATTTGGAGGAAAGGCACCGACCCATAAAATTTTTTTCTTGGGAAGGTTCACCTGATATATCGCTGGTGCCAAAGTGATAAGTTGATCGCTTTCCATAAGACGTGAGCATCTCTAAAATTAGGACTTTCTCGGTGTTCATCGAGCAATCTGAGTAACCCTTTTTTGTCTAGTAAATCCGGAGAAGAATTTCCAATAACCCCCCGAGCATATTTATAGAGCTTGCCGGAAAGCCAAAAACCGAAAGGAACACCAAAACCTTTTTTCGGTCCATATAATACGTTGTTGGGAACGATTCCATTTAATGCTTTTTTTAGAAGCCATTTTTTTTGTCCCCCTCTTATTTTTATTCTGCTTGGTAATCCTAAGACATAATCTGTTAATTCATTATCTAAAAAAGGGACTCGAACCTCGATACTGTGAGCCATTGTCGATTTATCAACCTTCTCTAAAAAAGTATCGGGCAATAAAATTTTAGTGTCACAATAAAGTAGTTTTTGTAATTGATCCAAATGTCCTAAATCATCAACAATCGCCTCGTATCTCTCAAATGGATTTGACGTTACCAATCTCTCTTTCCAACCTTGGGATAAAAAATTACGTAGGCAAATTGTTTGATCATCTGTTGTAAGCATTTTAGCAAATTGCACCCCGCTTCCCTCCGAATTACCGTAAACATCTAACAGCCGATTTATTCGATTAGCAATAGGTCTACTTAAGAATTTTGTTCCGATACGAAAAAGTGCTAGTGTTTTCCATATTAAACGGTATCGCATAAGCAAGTATCTCTTGTATCCACCAAATATTTCATCGCCCCCGTCGCCCTGAAGGATCACTGGCACATTTGTCCCAAGCTCCTTGGATAATAAGTACAAAGGAATATTGGCACAATCTGAAAACGGCTCATCATGCTGATGGATTAATCCCTCAATAAGTGGCTCAACTTTACTTCCGTTGATGTGCAATTCGTGGTGTTCAGTGCCGAAAAGAGACGATATTTTTTTGGCTAAAGGTAGTTCGTTGACACCTCTATCGAAGTCAAAACCTGCTGAGAATGTTTGAAGAGTACCTGAATACGCTTGGGTAGCAAACGCCGTAATTGCCGAGGAATCAATGCCACCACTCAAAAATACGCCGACTGGGACATCACTAACTAATTGACGCTCTACCGCTTTTTTAAGATAGCACCTTGATTTTAATACCACACCGTCAATATCATCATAATCGTGAGTTTCGTTGGGAAAACGCCAAAAGTAATCTCTTATGAGTTGCGCATCTTTTACTTTAAGCCACTGACCAGGCTCTACTCGATTTATTTTATGAAAAAGAGTTTCCCGTCCAAGAGGATTTCCAAAAAAACAAAACTCATTTAACCCCTGCGGGTTCACCTCGCTTTTTATCAAATTACTTGCCAATATTGCTTTAATTTCCGACCCAAATATTAATAGGTTTTCATCTAGGTAAAAATACAAGGGTTTAACCCCAAATCTATCTCTTGCGATTAAAAGGGTTTTATCCTCCCTATCCCAAAGAGCAAAGGCAAATATGCCGTTCAATTTCGGCAAGCACTTAACACCCTCTGAAAGTAACATTTGCAAGAGAACCTCAGTATCTGACCTTCCTCTGAACTTATGCCCACATTTCTCAAGGTCATCTTTTAACTCCTGATAGTTATACAGTTCTCCGTTGTAAACCAAAACATAGCGCCCATCCATCGAAAGCATCGGTTGATTACCGGTTTCCGATAAATCTATTATACTTAGCCTCGCGTGCCCAAGAGAAGTATGTGCATCATTCCACAAACCTTGGTTATCGGGCCCACGATGGGACAAACTTACGGTCATTTTTTTTATGATTTCGCTATCCGGATTATATTTTTTTGTTAACCTTACAATTCCAGCTATTCCACACATTTTATAAATCTTCCAAACCGTTTGACTAATATTATTGATGGGTTTGAGTAAAGAAAAATCGCACCTATATTAATGACCTGGGACTTTAATTGAAGCAATTACACCACCACCCAGATCTCGAACACGTGAAGACCTCAACGAAAACCATGCTTACTGCAATCGATTTTTTTATCCCATTAAATTAAAATTCCGACTATTTACCAATTTATTCCTATTAACCGAAACGATTCAGATGATACAGCTGGCGAGTCAGCAACCACTAAAAATCGGTTTTTTCGATAAAATAAATAATGGTATCCTTCAACCAAACTATTTTCAATGAAAAAAAAATAACCCGATGTATAATTTGATAGTAGTGGTATGTAATAATTTAGGTGTGATAACAATAAATGATTTAATTCACTCTCGCTAAATCAAATGAGGAAATAATGGATACGGAAAAAGCTAAAGAAATTGTTGTTAAAGCTATTAAAACAGCTTTGGGTGGAGAAAAAGAAATATCTAACGATATGCCTCTAATCGGAAGTGAATCCTCTCTTGATTCGATGAAGTTAGTAGAAGTTTGTCTATCCCTAGAGGATGCAGCTGAAGAAATAGGATTTGATTTTGATTGGACATCGGAGACAGCAATGTCAAAATCTCGGAGTATGTTTAGGTCAGTCCAGGATCTTGCAGCAGAATTTTCTAAACAATCGGCGATTTAAATGATTGTAGTTACTGGAGCGACTCGTGGGCTTGGAAAATCTATCTGCCAAAGACTTATCGATAAAGGTGAGAGAGTAGTCGGATTAAGTCGCTCAATCGAAAATCTGCCTTTCGAAGTTTTAAAATGTGATGTCAGTAATTACAGCTCGGTCAAACAAGCAGCGCGCGATGTAAAAAAAATGAAAGAAAAAGTTGATGCGATTATAAATGTAGCCGGAATTGCCTCCATGAATATGGCTGTAACGACTGATGAAAATACCGTCAGAAAACTGATAAATACGAATTTGTTAGGTGTAATTTTTTGCTGTCAATTGTTTGCGCCAATACTGCTTCGTCAAAAGCACGGATGTTTTATTAACTTTTCAACTATTGCCGTGCCACTTGCTCTTAAAGGCGAGTCGGTCTATGCTGCCTCGAAAGCAGGCGTTGAGACTTTCTCAAGAACTTTTGCTCGAGAGATGGCCGACTTTAATGTAAGGGTTAATTGCATTGCTCCTGGCCCCATCCAGACTGATTTGCTTCGGGGAATCAGCGAAGCACAAATAAACACAATTATATCAAATCAAATCATACAGAAACAATTTCAAAAAACAGACGTTTGCGATTTGATAGAACTGCTTATTGACACTCGATCTTCATCGCTCACTGGACAGATTTTCAATATCGGCGGAGTTTAATGAATTTAATAAAGATATTAACCGAGCGTTGGGAAAAAATTGATCACCCATTTTTAATCCACGATACAGGTGCACTCAGGTTTGGTGATATTAAGTCTGCAATAGCAGCTGATCTAGATGATATACAGCCAGGAGAAGTTGTAGCACTGATTGGCGACTTTGATCCTGCAACAATCGCAACGATGTTGCGTTTAATAGATAAGGGCGTAATTTTAGTCCCACTGACGACTGACACAATAATGCAACACGAATATTTTTTTAAGTCTTCATTGGTGGACGTGGTCGTCCATGGGAGCTCAATCAAGAGAATTAAGAATAGCCAAGACCATTCATTAATAAAAGAACTTAGAGCAAAAAAACATGCAGGATTAGTACTTTTTTCTACCGGAACAACGGGTAGACCGAAAGCCATCCTACATGATTTAACTTTTTTTCTTAAACGATTTGAAACTCCTAGGCCAACGCTGAAAACAATCAACTTTTTGCTATTTGATCACATTGGTGGCTTGAATACGCTGTTTCATACGCTTTTTAATAAAGGGACAATTGTTGCGCCAAAATCGCGGAATGTAATTGATATTTTAGAGGCATGCAATACTCACAAAGTAGAGGTACTGCCCACTACACCCACATTCCTTCGAATGATGCTCATGAGCGGCCTCATACCCGATAAAGTTCCGAAAACTCTTAAAATAATTACCTACGGTACAGAACGAATGGACCAACCCACCTTGAGCCAGCTCTGTACACTTTTGCCAACGGTTGATTTCAGACAAACTTTTGGAATGTCGGAACTCGGAATAGTCCGAGTAAAAAGTGAAGCACGAAATAGTCTCTTCATGAAAATTGGTGGTGAAGGAGTAGCAACTAGAGTAATCAATCAAGTTCTAGAAATTCGTTCAGATAGCCGAATGCTTGGGTATCTCAATGCACCGAGTCCGTTTGATAACGAAGGCTGGTACCATACTAAAGATATTGTTGAGGTAAAAGATGATTATTACAAGGTAATTGGGCGAACTTCAGAGGTAATCAACGTCGGGGGACTTAAATTCATGGCGTCGGAGGTTGAGCGAGTAGTCCTTGAATATGCAAAAGTTGCATTAGCAAAAGCCGAGGGGAAGGAAAATCCCATAACCGGACAACATGTAGAGCTCACAATTCAACCCATTGGGAATAGCGAAATTGACAAAACAGATCTCAAAATTTTCTTATCTTCACGATTACCTAGCCACATGATGCCTAAAAGGCTGCGGGTAAAAGACGTCGAGGTAGGGCACAGATATAAAAAAATGTAATTATTATTCGCTACGAATTATATTTTCAAAACTATCTACCATTTTTTGTAGCCTAAAATTATTTTTTGCATAGGCTCTACAGCGCCAGGTTAACTTTTCCCATTCAATAAGGTCCATAGATGTAATCTTCTCCATTTTGTTAGATAAACTTTTAGGATCATCTAAATTAAATAAAAACCCGCGCTCAGCATTTTCGCCCACAAGATGGGGATGTTCGCAGACTCTTGACGCCAATACCGGTCGCCCCATGGCTAGTGACTCACAGACTACATTTGGTAAACCTTCATA
>PAHB01000119.1 GCA_002704665.1 Pseudomonadota bacterium | reverse complement strand
TTCCGCATGACCATAGCCCACGACCGATTTTTTAACCTGTAACGCCGTATATTCAACCGGCACAAAACCACAGAGAGCGATAGCACAAATTGCAGCTCCCCTAGCCTGACCCAGTGACAAAGTAGTTTGGGGGTTTTTATTTAGAAATACTTTCTCTATAGCGACTTCATCAATACTTTTTTTTCCAACTACATTCGATAAGCCCTCGAATATAGTTTTTAAGCGATCGCCGATCTCTCCCTGCCCGGTCCGAATACAACCACTGGTAACATACCGTAAGTTTTGGGCCCGCGACTCGATTATACCAAATCCGGTCACACGCAACCCGGGATCAACCCCTAAAATACGCAATTTTTTCTTCCCGTTTAATATGCACCTTAGTCTTGAGCTTAAAATCAGCCCTCCGTAGAAATCAATGCATTTGTGTAAACCTCTTGCACATCATCTAAACTTTCCAGAGCATCTAATAACTTTCGCATTTTCTCTGCTTCTTCACCCTGAAAAATATTTTCAACGTTTGGCTTTTGAATTAGATCCCCAAATCCCACTTCAAATCCAAGACTAATTAACCCCTGCCGGACCTGTTGGCATTCATGGGGTTTCGTTATAACCTCAATAGTGCCGTCTTCAAGAATAGTAACGTCTTCGGCGTCCATATCTATAGCTGCCTCCATAACCTGCTCCTCGTTACTATTTGGGGCTAAAAGTATTTGTCCACAGTGGGTAAACAAAAAAGCAACCGACCCATCAGTGCCCAAATTGCCACCATGCTTTGTGAAAGCATGTCGCACATCCGCCACGGTACGAGCCTTGTTATCGGTCAGGCAATCAACCATGACGGCAGCTCCGGATATCCCGTAACCCTCATAACGCACCTCCTCGTATACAGCACCCTCTAACTCCCCACTGCCCCTTTTTATGGCCCGCTCTACAGTATCCTTAGGCATATTATTATCAAAGGCTTTATCCACGGCCAGTCTCAATCTTGGATTCGTGGCTCGGTCACTCCCCCCCAAACGAGACGCAACGGTCAACTCTTTGATCAACCTAGTAAAGACCTTCCCCCTCTTTGCGTCAGCCGCAGCTTTCCGGTGCTTAATATTAGCCCACTTGCTATGTCCAGCCATATTTTCAATTCTTCATTAATAATTTAACTCTATAATAAGCCAATATGAGAATAAGTTACTAACTGAACCGCTATTTTAGACGTTAAACCTAAAATGCATTACATCACCGTCTTTAACCAAATACTCTTTCCCTTCTAACCGCATTTTTCCGGCCTCTTTAGCTCCCTGCTCCCCATTCAGATGAATATAATCTTCGAAGGCAATAACCTCTGCACGAATAAATCCTTTTTGGAAATCTGAGTGAATTACCCCGGCCGCCTGAGCAGCAGTTTTACCCTTTTCCACAGTCCATGCTCTAACCTCTGATTCTCCTGCAGTGAAGAAAGTTTGTAATCCCAATAGCCTATAAGCCTCTTTTATAAATCTGGACAGTCCCGGCTCTTCAACACCGGTATCTTTCAGAAATAAATTCTGCTCCTCTTCAGTCAAATCAGATATTTCAAATTCCATGGAAGCACACACGACTACTACGGGAATATTCCACCTCTTGGCATGAATAAAAACTTTGTCCAAAAGCGGATTTTCCGCAAATCCATCATCTGAAACATTTGCAACGTACATCATCGGCTTGATAGTCAATAAAAACAGCGGTTGGATAACTTCTATTTCGTCGCGGGATAATGACATATTTCGGATGGCGCAACCCTCTTGAAGAGCATTTTCAACCTTTTCCAAAACTGCCATCAAAAATGAGAGCTCTTCATTTTTTTGCGATTTCATCATTTTTGATACGTTCAGCTTTTGCTTTTCAATAGACGCCAAATCTGCTAGAACCATTTCAGTGTCTATCACACCAATATCCGAAATTGGGTTTACCTTGCCGTCTACGTGGACAATATTGGGGTTTTCGAAACATCGGACAACCTGCGCAATTGCATGGGTCTCCCTGATGTTAGCCAAAAATTGATTTCCTAAACCCTCGCCTTTCGAAGCACCAGCAACCAGTCCAGCTATATCCACAAATTCTACAGCAGCCGGAATAATTTTTCGCGGCATAACTAATGAGGCTAACCGATCTATTCGACCATCAGGAACAGTTACAACCCCGACATTAGGGTCAATGGTGCAGAAAGGATAGTTTGCGACTTCTATCTGCCCTTTTGTGAGCGCATTAAATAAAGTAGATTTGCCAACATTTGGCAAACCAACGATTCCACATTTGAGTGTCACGGCCTAATGAAGCTCCAACTTAGCGTTCTCAATGTCCCCCGACAATAACCTAGGGAATACCTCCAAGCTCGCTTCAATGGATTCATTTATTAACCTCGCATCCTCTGGAGACGGTTTCTTTAGGACGTAATTCGCCACTCCATGGTTGTTACTGGGTGGTCGACCAATCCCCAGCCGAATTCGCAAAAAATTCGGTGACCCCAACTGTCTAATAATATCCTTCAGACCATTATGGCCAGCTGAGCCGCCCCCTTGTTTTATTTTTACGACTCCGGGTGCTAAATCTAGCTCGTCATGAACTATTAGTATTTCACTAGGACTAAAGTTAAAAAAGCTAGCAATCGCGCCAACGGAACGGCCGCTGTTATTCATGTAAACCCCGGGCTTCAGTAGCCAAACATCGCCCCTGGTCTCAGAGAGCTTGCAGGTGAGGCCGAAGAATTTTTTGTTATCGGAAAATCGTAGTCCATGTAAATTTGCTAATCCATCCAACCAATGAAATCCAACATTGTGTCTCGTGTGATCATATCTTTCCTCTAAATTTCCTAAACCCACGACCAGTTTCATGTTCGCTTACACCATTGCTGAGCACCAAACAAAAATGACCTCTCGCATTTTTTTCAACTACCGCCATCACTAGGACCTTCACCCCCAGAATCATCACCCGCAGGCTCTTCACCAGGACCATCATCCTCGTCTGATATTATAGCTTCCTCTTCAACAACCGCTCTTGGAACTTGAACGGTTGCAAGTGCTGGATCCTCACCTTTTTGTGACAGCACCGCCTCGACTCCGTCTGGCAAACTTAGTTCAGAAAGGTGCATAGAGCTACCCAAACCCAATTCGGACAAGTCAACTTCGATAAATTTAGGTAATTGTTTCGGCAGACACTGAATCGCCAATTCTGTGAGCACGTGATTAACTATACCTCCTCCAACTTTCACCCCTGGAGCAACTTCTTCGTTGATAAAATGGAGCGGGACACTCATATTGATGGTTTTATTGGCGGATACTCTCTGAAAATCCACGTGTAAAACTTGTTTTTTCCAAGGATGCATTTGGTAATCCCGTAATAAAACGTCCTCTTTATTGCCATCAACAAGGAGTGAAATTATCGACGATTGAAAAGCCTCTTTGCTCAATTCCATCAGCAGCATTTTATGGTCCAGCTCTATGACCTTCGTCTCTTCAACGCCCCCGTATAAAATTCCTGGAACCAAACCAGTTTTCCTGAGGCGGCGGCTCGCACCCTTTCCATTCACCTCTCTTAAGGTTGCGTTTATTTCAACATTTGCCATCTTTAATCTCCAAAATAAATCTGAAAACCGCGACCAGTCACCAGACCTGTTAAAAATTCAATCCATAAAAAGAGAACTAACCGAGATTTCGTTGCTAATACGTCTCATTGTCTCGGCTAATAGGCTAGCTATTGACAGTTGCCTAATTTTTTTACTCCTATTCGCTTCGTCACGCAGGGGAATCGTATTTGTAACAACCATTTCATCTAAAAAAGAATCCTCTATCCTTTGAACCGCCTGACCCGACAATACCGGATGCGTGCAATAAGCTATAACTTTTTTTGCACCGTTTTCTTTAAGGGCTTTAGCACCCTGACAGAGTGTATTAGCGGTATCGACGATATCGTCCATAATTATACAGGTCCTTTCAGAAACAGAACCTATTATATTCATCACGGTGGCTACGTTGGGTTTTGGTCTTCTTTTATCAATTATCGCTAGATCACACTCCAACCTTTTCGCTAAAGCTCTAGCTCGAACAACTCCTCCCACATCTGGCGATACGACAACAACCTTGTCGTAATTATTTTTCCATATGTCCCCTAGTAATATAGATGTCGAGTAAACATTATCAACTGGAATATCGAAAAATCCTTGTATTTGCTCTGTGTGCAGATCCATTGTTAACAGTCTATCAACACCCACGCTTTGCAACATATTCGCGACAACTTTCGCACTGATGGCGACTCGTGCTGATTGAGGACGCCTATCTTGTCGAGCATAACCAAAATATGGAACTGCAGCCGTAATACGCCCGGCTGAAGCTCTTTTGAGTGCATCTGCCATCAGTACAACCTCCATTAAATTTTCCGTTGTAGGAGTACACGTGGACTGGAGTATAAAAGCATCCTGACCCCTTACGTTCTCAAGTAGCTCGACCATGACTTCGCCGTCACTAAAACGGCCAACCGTGGCACGTCCGAGAGGAATATGGAGGTCTCTCACTACCTCGTCTGCCAAAGCGGGGTTAGCATTCCCGGTGAAGACCATCAAACTCTCAAAAGTCATAATTTTACCTAAAGCTTTTATAAAACCAACAACTTACCTCGAACTCCAATTGAACGTGCCACAACTGGCTGGGGAGGTAGGATTCGAACCTACGCATGACGGAATCAAAATCCGTTGCCTTAACCGACTTGGCGACTCCCCAAAATATTTAAAGCCCCTTTATAGCCCTCCAAATGTCGAACATAGGGTGCTTTTGAAGTCCTGCCGCAACAACTCCCTTCATCTCCTTTGGCAACTTACCAAGCGCCAAATTTGCTTTTTTTAACGAGTCAAACTCACAAAAAACCGTTCCTCCAGTACCAGACAATCTGGCCCTCCCCAGTTGTCGCATCAAGTGAAGATATTTTGCAACAATGGGATAGCTCTCGCACACCAACTCCTCAAAATCATTTGTGGTTAAGGAGCCGTCTAAAAAGCGTTGTATTGTGATAGCTTTAGAGTTGGGTGTCAATTCAAAGGATTGGAAAACTTCCCGAGTTGAGATCTCCAAGTTTGGGGTCGCCAATAAATACCAACGAGGTGGCAACGAAATCGGAGACAGTTGGTCTCCTATACCCTCTCCAAAGGCAGATTGCCCAAATATAAAAAAAGCCACATCAGCACCAAGGGTTGGTGCCATTTCCAATAGTTTGGATTTTGAAAAATTAACTTTCCAAATCCTGTTAAGGGCCAATAACGTAGTCGCTGCATCTGAACTCCCGCCTCCAAGTCCAGCACCGATGGGAATAGTTTTTTTTAACTCTATGTCAGCTCCCAATTCTGACCCACTCTCTTTTTTTAAGAGAAAAGCAGCCCTTAAAACCAAATCCTCCCCGGGCGCGATTGCGGAGGGACCACCAATCCTTCTTATCCTTCCATCCAACCGAATTTTGATTTGGATTTCATCACACAGATTTATTAACCTAAACACTGTTTGCAAAAGGTGGTACCCATCTTTCCTTTTACCAACAACACTTAAAAATAAATTAATTTTGGCCGGAGCAAAAAATACGATTTTTTTTTTTCAATTCAGCGCACCTTCCGCAATACCCACTTATCAATGATTATACGAAGTTTCATTTTTTTGTGGGATAGGAGTATTTTTTTTGGCAATGTTGATTCGTCAAGATACGATCCGTATTCAACTCGCCATCCATCTTGTAAAAGTTCCAAAGGTCTTTTTGATCCGTCGAGAAACCTAATACTAGAAGGTTTATGAGGATCCACATTTCCCGTAATCCAATATTTTAACCCACTGACTGGCAGAGACCAACCTAATACACGACTCGTCACTTCTTCAGCTGAGCCTGTGCGAAAAACTTTCCCATCATTAGTCTTCAAAGTAAATTTCTCACCCCTTACTTTTATATGCGCGATGCTATTACCCAGAAAGCTAAAAATCGATATGTTGTCAACTTTCTTACTACTTTTCCAACTAAATTTTGCCGAATAGCTTTTCCCATCGACCTTTGCCGCAACTCTTCCTCCAGCAACAAAAACAAAGCTAGAATCAGGATCGAGTATGGGGGAGTCAATAAAGGCACAGCCGGCCGTTTGAAGAAGCAATAGAATACAAAAACATTTGGACTGAATTCGGTTTAATCTAGTTTCTATCAAGATATTTACGCAAAAGAAATTGCAACTCCTGACTATTTGGATTAGCGTTCAATGCATCCGTCCATAGCTTTTCCGCAGCTTTTTCGTCTCCCTGAAACCATAATAATTCTCCCAAATGCGCTGCAATCTCAGGATCAGGGCGAGTCTCATAAGCCATTTTAAGATATTTCTTACCACACTCCAGTTTACGCATTTTGAAACAAACCCATCCCATGCTGTCCAAGATATAGGGGTCTTCAGGCTCAAGCGAAAGAGCGGTTTCGATGTATTTGAGTGCCTCGGAAAAACGATCTGTTCTGTCAGCAAGTGTATACCCTAAAGCGTTATAGGCTTGCGCATGTCTTGGATTAAGCCTTATTAGATACTTGAGATGTTCCTCTAAAAAGTCAAGCCTATTGATTTTTTCAGCAGCCAAAGCAACTTCATACAATAAATCCTGATGTTTGGGCCTAACTTTCAGAGCGCCGTTGAGAATATCATATGATTCTTGATAATCACCATTTATCCTTAAAAGATGGGCCTTAGCTTGTACTAATTGAATCTCTTGCTGACCATTACGAGGTTTTGTTTTATTAAGTAAAGCGATGGCTTGCTCTGGTTTCCCTTCTTTTTGTAAAATCAGGGCTTGATGGGATCTAGCAAGAATATAATCTACTCCGCCATCGACACTCGAAAACCAATCCTTT
This sequence comes from Pseudomonadota bacterium, assembly GCA_002704665.1. Classification (GTDB taxonomy): domain Bacteria; phylum Pseudomonadota; class Gammaproteobacteria; order Burkholderiales; family Eutrophovitaceae. Next base: position 12,106 of record PAHB01000119.1, on the reverse strand, counting down.
GCGATCTTATTCCGACCAAGCGCTTCGTTAACCATACCAAGTTTAAATCTGATATTTTCTTTAAGGTGATGATCGAGAAAAAGAGCTCTTTCTAAATACTTATCTGCAAAATGATAATCTTTTACCTCCGCAGAGAGCACCCCAGCCGAGTAGGCATAATATGAGTTCCTAGCGTGCTTTTCACTTAGAACAACAAACTGATCCCGCGAAAGCAGGTACTTCTCCCCAAGAAACAAGGTTCGGGCATAAGCCACTCGAACAGGGTCCTTCAGTGGATAATCATGCAAATAATCATCTAAAATTTCAATGGCCAACTGAACATTATCTCGCGCGATAAGAGAAGCCTTAAGAACTATTGCTTGAGCAAAATCAGGTCGAGCTTTGAGTGCTAATTCGATAATTTCAAGCGAAAGTGTGTAGTTTTTGCGCCATTCTTCTGCCTTAGCTGAAAGAAAGTTTGCACCACTAGATTTGGCAAATGGTTCCACTAATTTTTCAACATGAGACCAAGCTTGATCCCTTTTGGGATGCCTTTCATAAAAACTTGCGATTTGGACAAACATGCCATCTAACAAATTTTCTGGTGTAACCTCTAGAATTCTAACTAAAGTGTACGAAATTAAATTTAAATTTTTTCCCGTAAAAAAAACAGACAAAAGATCGTCAATTGCTATTTTGTCTTCTATTTGATCAAGCAAAAAAATTGACAATTCCGCCGAAAGCTCCTCATTTTCCCCAGCTATTGCGAACTCTAAACCCCTCTTACCTAAATCACTATCTCGGTAGTGAAACGCAATTCCACGAAGCGTTGTGGCTGCAAACTTGAAATCCCCCTGCTGGGCAGCCAACTCGGCAAGAATATATTGATAAATTGCCTGATACCTTTTGGTTCTCTCCCGAGCATAAATTGACGGTTGCTGAAATAAGTTTTCACCTGATGGACTTACAACTTCTTCTTGCGTTTGCGCTATCCCGGTATCATTAGCAGATACCACGGTATTTTCAATACCGAAAACAAGCGCAGGTTGGCTAAGCACGCCGATAACTGTAAAAAATGCTAGAAAAAGCTGTGATTTCACTATATACAAAATAATGGAATATTTAATAAAATGTAAATTGTAACGTGGGGAACAGTTTATGGTTAATCCGGTTAATTCTCAAGGATAGTCTCCTTAACTATGTGGTTATGCTTTATAATTTAATCAAAAGATATGGAAAACACTAATAATTTTGAACCAAATACAACCCTATCCGCGGATGGTCTAACGCGCCTGTACGGCCAAAATATAGCTGTATCTGATGTCTCAATCGAACTCCAAAGAGGGGAAGTTGTTGGCTTGCTTGGTCCGAACGGGGCTGGAAAGACGACAACAATGCAAATGATAACTGGCAATCTCGCACCTACTATCGGCTCAATAAAAGTCTGCGGCATCGACATGATGGAAAGCCCGACCAAAGCAAAAAATAAAATAGGGTATCTACCTGAAATACCTCCTCTTTACCGCGAACTACGAGTGGATGAATTTCTCACACTTGCTGGAAAGATTCGAAAAATTGACCGAAATAATATTAAGGAAGCGGTAAAAACCGCTAAACAAAAATGTGGGTTAGAAGATATGGGTAGACGACTAATTAGCGCTTTGTCAAAAGGCTATCGTCAACGGGTTGGAATTGCTCAGGCGATAATACATGAACCGGACGTAATAATACTGGACGAACCTACCGTTGGACTAGACCCTAATCAAATAAGAGAAATAAGATCTCTAATACGATCACTCGGGAATAAACATAGCATAATTCTCTCTACACACATACTCCCCGAAGTAGAAGCGGTTTGCGATCGTGTACATATACTAGACCATGGTAAGGTCGCGTACAGCGATACCATAAGCGGAATGCAAGGTGCGCGAGGTGAACAAGTCATAGATGTCGAATTTAAAACTCCTCCCTCCAAGGAATGGTTTTCGATGCAGGATGACGGTATAGCTATGGAGAAAACACCATCCGGTGGCTACCGCATAACACATCCCAGTGTTGATCCTACCGACATGATTGTGAGGGCCTCTGTCGAAAACGGTTGGGGCTTGTTCAAACTTAATCAAGTCCAAGCTAGTCTTGAAGAAGTTTTCGTACAGCTTACAAAGACTGACGAAAAGAAAAATTAGCAAAGGAATTTAATTTGTGATCACAATAATTATCAATAAAGAACTAAAGTCTATGTTTGCCTCACCCCTCGCATGGGTTTTAATTGCTTTTTTACAAGGCATTTTCGCATTTATTTTTATGAGCCAACTTCAAAACTTCTCCATGATGCAAGCACAGTTAGCCAGTGCTCCAAACGCCCCTGGCCTAACGGAAATTGCTGTCACGCCGGTTTTCAGCATAGCAGCCATAGTTCTTTTATTTTCTGTCCCGCTTCTTACGATGAGACTAATAGCTGAAGAAAGACGAAATCAGACTATGATATTCTTAATCTCGGCCCCGGTTTCGATGACTCAAATCATCCTGGGAAAATTTTTTGCCACAGTTGTTTTTTTAGAAATCATTTTTATTATAATGTGTTTAATGTGTTTTTCAGTACTTCCTGGAGGAACACTCGACTTCGGATTGCTTTTCTCTTGTGTACTAGGCATCAGCCTGCTCGGCGCGACTTTTTCGGCAATTGGATTATTTGTATCTTGCCTAACTAATCATCCTGTAGTGGCGGCAATATTAAGCCTTGCAATAGCCTTAGGGTTGTGGATTATAAACTTAACGGCGCCAGACCCCGACAGCATACTAAACTTAATCTCACTATTTTCTCATTGGGAACCTTTTCTTGAAGGCACAATCGCTGTGAGTGATATCGCCTACTTTGGATTAGTAATATCTGTTTTTATTATTTTATCGATACGTCGGCTTGATGCAGATAGGTTACATGCATGAAAATCAACAAAAAAGTAAGAAGTCAATTTAGGATTCAGAATAGTATTTTTGTTGCCCTACTCATTGGGTTAGCACTACTTCTTGGCTATCTCAGCGATCACATTGATCTGCAATGGGATTTGACCAGCAATCAAAGGCATTCCCTTTCCAAAGCCTCAAAAGACTTTATTGCTGGAATGGAAGGTCCCGTTCGGATAACAGCCTATGTATCTAAATCAGACGTGGAAGGATCTATTAGGCCGGTAATTCATACATTTTTAGAGCCCTACAGAAGGGCAAAACCGGATATTAGTATTTTTTACGTCGATCCTCGCGAAGAACCGCAAAAAGCAGAAGAAGCAGGAGTGCGGTTTGATGGTGAACTGGTGATTCAGTATAAGGGCAGACAAGAAAACCTAAGCACGTTGACTGAACAAGAGCTCACAAACCTCCTTACTCGCTTAGCTAGAGCATCAGACAAAATCATCTATGAACTAGAGGGCCACAGTGAGAGATCAATGGAAGGGACGTCGCCAAGGGATATGGGGCTCTTTGGTCAACAATTGATGAAAACCGGCTTTAAACTTTCAAAAGTTAATTTAGCAAAAGAATTATCAGTTAACAAAAAAGCCTCTGTTTTAATTATTGCTAGTCCAAAAGTGAACCTACTTCCAGGCGAACTGAATAGAGTAAAAAGATTTCTTGAGGAGGGAGGAAATTTACTTTGGGTTATGGAGAATGATAGCTATGGCGGAATGGAATCCTTAGCTGATTACCTAGGAGCTAAACTTGTGAAGGGAATCGCTTTAGATCCCCGGGCTGGTAGCCTTAACTTGTCTCCGGCTTTTGCTCTTGTATCAAGGTATTTTGATCATCCCGCGACAAAGGGGTCCAGTATGACTAGTGTCTTCCCTTTTGCCAGAGCTGTAGAGGAAGGTGACGACAAAGGATTTAAATTTTCACCGTTGGTAGAGGTTGCTGACCAAGGGTGGTTGGAGATGGGGTCTCTCTCTGATGCATCGTTTGATCCGGAAAAAGATCGTCGGGGACCAATCGTAGTGGCGGGTGCTTTTGAAAGATCTGTAGCAGAAAAAAATCAGCGGGTAGTGATCGTCGGCTCAGGACATATTTTGTCAAATCAACACCTAGGACTTTTAGGAAACCTTGATTTTGGCGTNAATATTATTAACTGGCTAACCGGCGACGAAAGCTTCATTAATATTCAACCAAGATCACGCAACGATCAATCTTTAGAAATTAATTTACCTGTATTTATCTTAGCAAATTCCTTTCTTTTTCTTCCGATTTTATTTTTGGTAATTGGAGGAATCGTATGGTGGCGGAGAAGACGAGCTTGAAATTCAGACTTTTTATAAATCTTGGTCTATTAGTTACAGTAGTTTCCTTGTTTCTTTTTATTCAATATTCGCCAATAACAGCAGAAAAAGATGACACGGTCCGTGTTTCAAATTTAATTGAATCACAAATAAAAAATATAAAAATTTTGAGAAGGAATCGACAGGAAATAATAATGTCGAAGATAAATGAAACATGGCGAATGCAAAAACCTTTTACTGCACGAGTTTCTCAATTCCAGATCGATCGAATTATCGAAATAGCCAATGCAAAAAGCAACTATGCTATCGAATCTGATGAAAAAGAAAATTTTGGTTTCAACGAACCTGATGTTTTTGTGACCATTAATAACCAAGAATTTATTTTTGGCGATATCAACAAAATAACTAACGAGCAGTACATGAAAACTGGAGGGGTGGTGTATCTGGTTGCTCCTCATTTGGGTTACAGCATCCCAGGCGACATCNAAAAGTTTTTTAGCCATAAATTACTAGCAATCGGAGAGGTGCCCGCTTCTATAACATTCAATACCTGGAAAGTTGTACAAAATGAAAAAGGAGAGTGGAATGTTGAGGGAAGACTAACAGAAAGAGGAAATCTCGAACTTTCTCAAGACATTCTAAATCAATGGGTAATTGGCTGGGGGATAACGTCGGGTTTAAGCTCTACTCCTTCAGATCAAAAAAATACTAAAAAAGGCATCAAAATTCACACAACTTCTGGCAAGACCATTGAATTCGATATTATTAAAAATCCTAAGGGTTACTTGTTTGTTCGTAAAGATGAAATGATGGGTTTCCAACTAGGGGAAGACGCGGGGAACCGACTGCTCGACCCATATGAAATAGCAGCATCATCCCAATCTTAATGCCTGAACTCCCTGAGGTTGAAGTAACACGACGTGGTATAGAAGAGCATTTAAAAAATAAAACTATAACAAAAATAATATCTCGCCAAAAAACTCTGCGATGGCCAATACCTACCACTCTTCTTAAAAAGAAACTTGTGGGCAGCAAAGTACATAAAATCTGTAGGCGTGGAAAATATTTGCTGTTAAAGTGCGAAAACGGATGGCTAATTGTGCACTTGGGAATGTCCGGAACTTTACGTATCGTTCCTGAGAAAACAAGACCTGAAAAACATGATCATTTTGAAATATGGCTAAACAGTAAATTTACGCTTAAATTCAATGATCCTAGGCGTTTCGGTGCAATTTTATGGGAAAGTGAAGACCCAAAATATCATCCACTAATTAAATCAATTGCTCCTGAACCATTTTGCAATTCATTCAATAAAAACTGGCTTTTTGACAATATAAACAAACGAAACGCGAGTATTAAATCGCTGATTATGAACAGTTCCATTGTTGCTGGAGTCGGAAACATTTACGCCAACGAGTCTTTACATAAAGCCGGCATTCATCCGTTCCTTCCGGGAAAAATGCTAAGTAGAGATAGGTGTCATATGCTCGTGAAAGCTATAAAGATCACATTAAAAAGCGCAATAAAACATGGGGGAAGCTCCCTGCAAGATTATGTCAATATTGATGGCTTACCTGGCTACTTTCAACAAAAATATCTGGTGTATAACCGTAAAGGCATGCCTTGTAAAAAATGCAACCGGAAAATCTCTAAACAAATTCATTTGCAACGAGCCACATATTTTTGTGAAAAATGTCAAATTTAATTATGCGCCATCAGCGCGACGTATTTGACCTTTAGCTCCTCAACACTTTCTTTATTTCTCGGATCGTTAGGAATACAGTCAACCGGACAAAGCTCTCTGCACTGGGGAACATCAAAATGCCCCACGCACTCGGTGCATTTTTTAGGGTCAATTTCATAAATTTCCTCTCCCTCGGCAATTGCGCCATTTGGGCAGACTGGCTCGCAAACATCACAATTTATACATGCATCTGTAATCATTAACGCCATTAATATGTATCCGTCTTTGCCTTCTTTTTAAAGTGTTCCAACACTACCGGGTTCACAAATTTCGAAATGTCGCCACCAAAATTTGCAATTTCTCTAACCATGGTTGCCGAAATAAACATATACTTTTCCGCGGGCGTTAAAAATAATGTTTCTACATCAGGATAAAGGTCCCGATTCATTCCAGCTAGTTGAAATTCATACTCAAAGTCTGACACTGCCCTCAAGCCCCGGAGAACCACATTTGTTTCCTTTTGCCTCAAAAAATCAATCAAAAGGCCACCAAAACTTTCTACCTTAACGTTTTCAAGGTAAGACAATGCTTCTCTCGCAATCTGTACTCTTTGGTTAAGTTCAAAAAAAGGAGTTTTACCTCCGCTGCCGGCCACCGCAACTACTACCTCATCAAATAATTTTGAAGCTCGTCGCACAAGGTCTTCGTGACCACATGTCAAGGGATCAAATGTCCCCGGATAAACTATTTTTCTATACATTTATGATTTTGATTCAAATTCTAACAAGCTATAAAAAACCTGACCTGCCTGAGAAAACCGTTTTTTTTTAAATACGCTTGGCCAATCATGTCTTCGGTTTGATTCAACATATATCAAGGATCCAGGTCGAACTAATCTTTTAATACCTTGCCAAATATTAGCATGAAATTCACTTTTAAACGGAGGATCTAAAAAAACCAGATCAAACTTTTTATTTCCATTATTTAGAAACACCAAGGCGTCTGCATTTCTGATCTCTACTTGTTCCGCATTTAACTTAATAATATTTTCTCTCAAACTCCTGCAAATCGAGGAATTTTTTTCCACCAATACTACTTTTTTTGCTCCCCTAGACGCAGCCTCAAACCCAAGCGCACCGCTACCCGCAAATAGATCAACACATGTTGTCTCTCTCAAGGTTTGACCAAGCCAATTAAACAAAGTCTCCCTGACTCGGTTTGGTGTCGGCCTAAGATTACTGAAAGGAGGAAAGGTAATGTAACGACCTCGCCATTCTCCTCCAATTATTCTTATACGATTATTATTCTTCATCCTACTATTTTATATTGATTGGAGTGTAGAATATACAGCTGTAATCTCAAAACACAGAGTTGCTAATATACTTGGTTACTTACTATGAAATATTCTAGACCAAAAGCCCAATTAAAAATCTGGGACAGTATTCGGAATCTTCTTAACGCCTCCCTGGCAGATCATAAAGTAGAACTTGAAGCTCAGCTTGAGGAAATTTTGCTCGGCGCTGATATGGGATACAGTGCTAGTAAGCGACTAACTAAGGAGGTTTCAAGAAAATGTAATTTGAAATCACATAATCCCTTAGAGGAAATGCGGCATATTCTCTCGCAAGAGCTTCTGACTATAATAAGGCCACTCGAAAAACCGCTTATGTTCAAAAAACACCAATCAATGGTACTTTTTCTTGTTGGAGTAAACGGATCCGGAAAAACTACAACTTGCGCTAAGCTCGCTAACCATATCAAAAGAAAAAACTTATCTGTACTTCTTGGCGCCGCAGACACTTTTAGGGCCGCAGGGATAGAGCAAATCTCAAGTTGGGGTGATAAATTATCGATTGAAGTAGTAAAAAACAACAAACGGGACCCAGCTAGCATCGCTTATCAAGCAATACAAACAAGCTTGGACAAACAAATCGACGTTACCTTAATCGACACAGCAGGGCGATTACCGAACCAAAATAACTTAATGCAAGAACTAGCCAAAATGAGAAAAGTCATCAATAAGGCTAATCCAGACGCAATAGTAGAAACTTTATTGACCATTGACTCAAACTTGGGCCAGAACAATATAAACCAAGTCACAGTCTTCGATGGAAGTGTTGGATTGGACGGTATAATATTAACAAAACTAGACGGGAGTGCGAAAGGTGGGTCAATAGTCGCTCTAGCACAAGAAAAAAGTATACCTATTCGATTTATAGGTACGGGTGAAAATATCGAAGATTTGCAAGTCTTTGAAGCTGATAAGTTTGTTTCAACCTTGCTGCAGTAAGACCAGATTTAGAAAGTCCTATCTCAACATAAACTTGGTTCCTTTATAAATGTCATCAATGATTCAACTAGAAAAAATCACAAAGAAATATAGGGAAAATGTTCCTATCTTAAAAAAAATAAGCGTTTCGGTTAGTGAAGGAGAAATGGTGTTTGTCACCGGACACTCGGGAGCCGGAAAAACAACGCTTTTAAGATTAATGGGATTAGTGGAAAAACCATCCGAGGGACATATCTTCATTAACGGCCAAAATGTTACTAACATTAATCCGAGGTCGCTTCCTTTTCTGAGGCGAAATTACGGTTTGATTTTTCAAGACTCAAAACTTTTGAATGACAGGAATGTTTTTGATAACGTTGCTCTACCCCTACGTATTTCAGGATTTCGGAGGTCGGAAATTCCTAGTCGTGTTCGCGCGGCACTCGATAAAGTAGGCTTGTTGAAAAAAGAACAATCAATGCCGGTTACTTTGTCGGGCGGGGAGCAACAAAGGCTTTGTATCGCTAGAGCAATAATCAATAGACCAGCCATCTTATTAGCTGATGAACCCACGGCGAATCTTGACGTTGCCTACGAAAGAGAGATTATTGAAATACTAAAGGATTTTAACCAAGTTGGAGTGACTGTTGTTGTCGCGACCCATAATACTGCGATGGTTGAAAGTATGCAGGCTCGGCAAATTTCGCTTAAAAATGGAGAACTTAATTAAATGGGATTTTTTTTTGGACACATTGATGCCGCAAAACAGGCTTTTCGTCAGATATGTAACAATCCAACCTATGGCCTTTTAAATATCATTGTTTTTAGTTTATCTCTAACATTACCTCTGATTTTTTATTTGGCGATAGAAAATCTTTCTAAATATACGGACTCGTTAACGTCGGAACCTCAGATAAGTATTTTTCTTGATTTAGACGCCAACAGAACCGTAGTTACTGAATTAGAAAATAGCCTTACAGAATTACCCGAAGTGTCGAATATAATTTTTATCCCCAAGCAAAAAGCTATGGCCAATCTCCAAAAACGCGAAGATTTACAGGATTTCATTATGGACATCGAGGGAAATCCCTTGCCGGATGCGTTTCTGGTATCGCCACGTAGCACTGACCCAGACCGTATTAAATATTTTCAAGAAGAAATAGAGCGCTTGCCGGGAGTAGAGAGCGTTCAAATAGATTCTAATTGGATTAATAAAGTCCACACATTGGTAAAACTAGCCAAAATAATCGTATGGGTATTGTCAATTTTTCTAGGAACCTCGGTCCTCGTTACTACCTTTAACACAATCAGATTACAAATCCTAATTCAGCAAGAGGAAATTGAGGTTTCAAAATTAATCGGAGCAACGAATGGGTTTATAAGAAGACCTTTCTTATATTTTGGAGTTACTCAAGGATTGCTCAGCGCCCTTTTGGCCATTGTAACAACCGCCGGTTTCTTATACGTAGTTAATGTAAATCTTGAAGTTTTTGCAAATTTCTATGATTCAGAATTAATTTTGAACTCTCTTAGGTCTAGCCAAATCCTATTTGTCGTTAGCTTTGCGGTTACATTAGGTTGGATTGGGGCATGGTTATCGACAACTCGGCACCTAAAAAGACTAGAAAACACTTAGAACAAACAGCAACTTACAAAATAGCTGGCACTCACAAACACAGAGTGCTAAAATAGACAAAAATTTATGGGATATTGACTATATGACACATGCTATAACACTGCCAATACCCTCTGGCGGAGCTGGCCTCGAGGGTTACATGGCCGAGATTAAAAAGTACCCGATCCTGACCCAAGAACAAGAACATCAGCTTGCGGTGAAGTTTAGGGAGACGGATGATCTCGATGCAGCCCGAAAACTTATACTTTCACATCTAAGGCTCGTCGTCTCAATAGCACGAAATCACTTGGGGTACGGTTTACCGTTTGCTGACCTTATACAAGAAGGAAACGTGGGATTGATGAAGGCAGTACGCCGTTTTGATCCCGAAAAGGGTGTGCGTCTGGTCTCCTTCGCAATCCACTGGATCAAAGCAGAAATAAATGAATACGTAGTAAAAAACTGGAGACTAGTAAAAATAGCAACAACCAAAGCTCAACGAAAATTATTTTTTAATCTTCGATCTCTAAAACGTGATGAAAAATCACTCACGGATAAAGAAATCGAGGATATAGCGCGCTCATTGGAGGTCGCCCCTGAGGACGTTCGTAATATGGAAAAGAGATTTTACGAATCTGAGGCTACGATCGATACTTCAGCCGAGGATGAAAGTAAGGAATCACTGTTTCCAAAAAAATACCTCAGCAGCGTGTACGATGAGCCGCAAAATATTATTGAGAATAAACAATGGAATGAATTCCAGACACTTGAATTAAAGAAGGCACTGAAAACATTACCAGCTAGAAGCCAAAAGATAATCACTTGGAGATGGCTGAAAGAAGGCAAGGGGTCGACTCTCCAAGAGATAGCAACTGAGTTAGGTCTCTCCGCTGAACGAGTGAGACAAATTGAAACTAAAGCTATGAAGCAGTTAAAAGATGAAATGGCAAAATCCGGTTTTATCAGTTCTCAACAATCATAAGCCTTAAATAACCATTTCTAGCTATCTAAAATTTGTAAGACATCTTTAACAATATCGCCCACAGCTTGCGTATGACCTATCAGTACTCTCGGTCTTCCGGAGTTATCTATCAAATAAGCACCAGAGAAATGATCGATAGTGTATTCCCCATCAGCTTCGAAGGTTTTTTGATAAAAAATTTTATAGGATTTAGCTAGTTTTGACAGTTCAGACTCCGATCCAGTTAACCCGATAAAATTATCATTAAAACTCGTTACGTAAGTCCTCAAAACATCAGGATCATCCCGCTCTGGATCAAGGGAAACAAAAATAACTCTAATTTTATCCGCTTTTTCACCCAAACCCTCAACAACAAGGTCAAACTTTGCCAAAGCACTTGGACATACATCGGGACAGCTGGTAAAACCAAAGAATAATATAATAGCCTTATCCTTGAAATCTTGGAGCTTTGTCTTACGGCCATTGTAATCCATCAATACCGCCTCATCGACAATTTCGATACCTGTTATATCTGTGCCGATAAAGTTTAGTTTTTGAGTCCCTTTGCAACTAATCAGAACAACTAGCGACACGAGATACAAAAAGATATAAAGAAAAGTCTTATATTGGTTAGGCACAACTACGCAATCTTAAAATAATGATCAAATAATAAAACAGCAAACAAGCCAGCCAAATACAGGATAGAGTATCGGAAGGTTGACCGCGCTAGTTTATCGCTATAATTTCTGCAGATTTTGATAGCATATACTAAAAAAATCGAATTTAAGCTTAATGCTCCAAGTAGATAAATCAAACCACTCATGCCAACAGCAAAAGGCAGTAAAGTAACTGCAAACAAAATAATGGTATAAAGTAAAACTTGGATCTGAGTAAATTTATCGCCATGGGTAACGGGCAGCATTGGCACCCCCGCTTTTGCATACTCGTCTTTCCTGTACAGAGCTAATGACCAAAAATGTGGTGGAGTCCATGCAAATATTATTAAAAAAAGTAGCAGAGGTTCATGAGAAATTTCACCCGTAACGGCTGCCCAACCCAATACCGGAGGCATCGCACCTGAAGCCCCGCCGATTACAATATTTTGAGGTGTCAAAGGTTTCAAAACAACAGTGTAAATTATGGCGTATCCAACAAACGTGGCAAGAGTTAACCACATAGTTAACGGATTAATCAAAAAATACAAAATTGAAAGCCCAAATCCGCCTACCAAGCAACAAAAAACCAGTGTTTCAAAAACATTAACATCACCTGTCACACTTGGTCTACGGCGAGTTCTTGCCATCAAAGAATCTATTTTTTGCTCCACAAGGCAATT
>PAHB01000118.1 GCA_002704665.1 Pseudomonadota bacterium | reverse complement strand
CGGTGAAACTGTTTGACATCGGATTCGTTTCCGTAATAAGGGGTTAGGTCGATCCCCCCCCCAAACCACCAACCCTGGATATTATTTTTTTGTTTGGCAATAAAAAAACGAATATTCATGTGAATAGTTGGTACGAAAGGGTTTTGGGGATGAATTACTACCGATAACCCCATCGCTTCAAAGGCGCATCCGGTTAATTCTGGACGATCTAGAGTGGCGGAGGGAGGCAAAGTTTCTCCGAATACGTGAGAAAAATTTACTCCACCTCGTTCGATGACAGGACCATTTTCGACGATTGATGTTATTCCACCCCCTCCAAGAGGTCTTTTCCAAACATCTTGGTTAAATGATTTGCCATCTGCGATCGTAAGGCTATCGATTATATTTTTTTGGAGCTGTATTAAGTAATCTTTAACGTCGTCAAGTTGCATCTTTTTTAGAGGTTATTTCTTTGATAGGCCAATATCATTTCTAAACTGCGCACCTGGGATGTCAATAGCATTTATAGTTTCCATAACTTGATTACGAGCTGTAGATATATTTTCTGAAAGAGCCGTAACACACAATATTCTGCCGCCATTTACGAAAAGGTGATCGTCCTTCTCTATGGTGCCAGCATGGAATATGTGCATGTCCGGTTTATTAGACGGGAGATTTCCTATTCTTTGGCCATTTATCGGAGATTGAGGGTAGCCTTGTGTTGCAATTACTGTCCCGAGTGCACACCTCGAGTCCCATTCTATTTGGTACTTATCTAGTTCTTGGTCAAGCGCATATTCACAAAGAGCAAACAAACTGCTTTTTAGTCTAAAAAGTATTGGTTGAGTTTCCGGATCACCTAGACGGCAGTTAAACTCCAAGACATATGGTACTTTTTTCTCGGTGATCATAAGTCCGGCGTACAGGAAACCTTTATAAAGAATTTTTTCTGCTCTTAATCCTGCTAAAGTGGGCTCAATTATTGCGGACATTATTTGCTGTTGAAGAGCTGATTCAGAGTGATCAGTGGCAGGAGAGTAAGCACCCATGCCTCCAGTATTTGGCCCTCGGTCATTTTCTAAAAGTCTTTTATGATCTCGGCTTGTAGCTAGTGGTAATATGTGTTTTCCGTCGGTCGCGACTATAAAACTTAATTCCTCCCCTTGGAGAAATTCTTCAATTATAATTTTATTTCCGGCCGCCCCCATTTTTTTGTCAATCAACATCATGTCAATAGCTGAGTGTGCTTCTCTTGAGTCGCGAGCAATCACCACGCCCTTTCCGGCCGCAAGCCCATCAGCTTTTACAACTACTGGTCCGTCAGCAGTTGCTTTAACATATTTGTGGGCGAGTGACGGATCACTGAAAGATTTAAATTTTGCACTTGGAATTTTATACCGTTGCATAAAAAGCTTCGCAAATTCTTTTGACGACTCGAGTTGAGCTGCCTCTCTGGTTGGTCCGAAAATGGGTAGTTGTTTTTCTGCAAATTTATCGACTAATCCTTCAGAAAGCGGTCCTTCAGGACCAACTACTGTAAGTCTTATGTTATTTTCGAACGCAAAATTTGATAGTTCATCGAAATTAGTTAAGTTAATATTTTCTATTTTAGGCTCGTAGAAAGTGCCTCCATTTCCTGGTGCTACATAAACTGTAGAGACTCTCTTGTCTTTTGCTAGAGACCAAGCAATAGCGTGTTCTCGACCGCCCGATCCAATAACTAAAACTTTAAATAGTTCTTTTTTTTTCATAGATTCCGTTATGGTTCATTTATACTTATCTCAATAGTTGCAAAACGTTGGACTTAGGCTAGTGCCTGAAGTGACGGAATCCTGTGAAAATCATTCCTAGCCCGAGTTTATCAGCTGTTAATATTATTTCCTTGTCTCTTACACTTCCTCCAGGATGGATTATTGAGGTCGCTCCAGTTTCAGCTATAAATTCAATTGCATCTGGAAAAGGAAAAAAAGCATCTGAGGCTACAACACTGCCCTTGAGGCTAAGTCCTGCTTCTTTTGCTTTTATTTTGGCTATCTTTACCGAGTCAACTCGACTCATTTGCCCTGCCCCGATGCCGATTGTCATGCCATCTTTAAAAAAAACTATAGCGTTTGACTTTACAAACTTCGCTATTTGCCACGCGAACATTAATTGTTCTCTGTCTTCTTCTCGTGGTTTTATCTTTGTCGGAATTATTATTTTATCATGTAAGTCTTTTTCACTAATATCGTCTTTGGTTTGAATCAAAATACCGTTATGAATTTTCTTGAGGTCATAGTTATTCAAATTTCGATGATTTGATGTTTGTAAAATTCTGAGATTTTTTTTCTCTCCGATAACATCCAAGGCAGCAGTAGAAAAGGCGGGGGCTACGATAACCTCCACAAATTGATTGCTTATTGCTTTTGCCGTAGTGGCGTCTATTTCTGAATTTAAGGCAATAATTCCTCCAAAAGCTGACTTCGGATCTGTGGAGTAGGCCTTTTCGTAAGCTACCAGAGGAGTATGTCCGATTCCGACTCCGCAAGGATTAGCGTGCTTTACTATTACGCAGCTCGGCGAATTAAACCCCTTCACACACTCCCAGGCAGTATCAGTATCAACAATATTGTTGAATGAAAGCTCCTTACCGGCAAGTTGAGAGTATCCGCTTTTATAAGTTTGATCAATATAGAAAGCTGCTTGCTGATGAGGGTTCTCGCCATATCTAAGTTCTTGGTCTTTAATAAACTGCATATTAAAATTATCTGGAAATTTGCGCTGGTGACTATCTAAATCCAACGAAGATAGATGATTACTTATCATTCCGTCATATGCAGCAGTGTGAGCGAATGCTTTTTTTGCAAAGTTAAAGCGGCTTGAACGATCGATTTTACCATTCGATTCCTTGAATTTTTTTACAAAATTTTTATAGTCTTTGGTCTCGGTAATGACGCAAATATTTTCCCAATTTTTTGCGGCTGCCCTGATCATTGCAGGACCACCAATATCGATATTTTCTATAGCTGTCTCAAGGCTACAGTTAGGTTTTTTTATAGCCTCCGCAAAGGGATATAGGTTAACTACTACAATTTCAATTGGAGGAATGTTATTTTCTTCCATTTCTGCTATGTGAGAATGTTTACGGCGATCGGCTAGGATGCCACCGTGAACTTTGGGATGTAACGTTTTAACCCTCCCGTCCAGTATTTCAGGAAATCCCGTATGCTCGGAAACTTCCGTTACCGGGACTCCGCTCTTACGTAGCTTTTCAGCTGTGCCACCAGTGGACAAAATTTCGACTCCTAACTCCGAAAGTTTCCGTCCTAAAAAATCAATATTCGTTTTGTCAGAAACACTGATTAAAGCAAAACGCTTTTGTGTCATTTCATCTGTTCCCTATCTGCCGTTGCGACTTTGGTTATTTTACCGCTTCACATTTTGATTTTGTATATTTTTATTTTTTTGCGAAGTGTATTTCGATTTAATCCGAGCATAGCCGCTGCACGGGTTTGATTTCCTTCCACATGTTCGAGTATTGTTTCAATAACTGGTTTTTCGACTGATTCAACTACCATATCTCTAATTCCAATAGAGTTTTCCCCATCCAGATCCTTTAAATACTCGCGCAAAGCCTGTCTGACATGTCTTGCAATTATATTATCTTCTAGCACCGAATTACCTTAAAAAAAACAACGCACAAATAGTAAAAAAAGAGGAACTTCTATGGTCGCCTCAACCCTATTATTCTTATACAAATCACGTAAATTTGCTACCAAAAATCATTCGTTGTATCACAATTTTTTTCAGATAAGGCAAGGCATCTAACATAAACAATGCAAAACCACGTGTTATTACTAGTGGCCCATCATTATTAGAAAATACTCTGGTCAGCAAATCCGTGAATCCGATTCCGAAAGATCTATCGGCCGCCCTAGATGCTTTATACTTGACGAGAAAGTTTGCGGCTCCCAAATCAGCACATTGATTCTTCTTCGATAAATCGGCAAAGTCTTTTACATCCCTCAGTCCCAGATTAAATCCTTGCGCTGCTACAGGGTGAAGAGTTTGCGCAGCGTTGCCTAAAACCACTATCCTATCTGAGGTAACGTCTTTGGCATAACGCATGAACAAGCGCACACGTTTTTTTTCTTTTACTGACTGAAATCTACCTGCTCTCCATCCAAAATGTTTTTGAAGAGATTGCAAAAATATTTTGGTGTTTGCTGCATATCTTTCCTCGCAATCGGCGGCTTGTCCTGTCCAGACTAGTACATATTCATCACCGAATGGTAATAAGGCGATAGGCCCATGTTCAGTGAACCTTTCATAAGCGGTATTTGTGTGTTTTCTATCACACTTGACTGTACAAATAATGGCTTCTTGGTCAAAACTCTTCTCTTTAAATTTTTTTATACTATTGTTTGCTAACGAAGAACCTCCGTCAGCAATTACTGCAAGATTTGAATCGATTTCGAATATTTTTTTGTTTTGATTACAACTTATTAAGGCTTTATTCCCTTTTACAGAAACGTCGGTTACGAGGCATTTTTCAAGTATCTCGACCCCCAATTTCTGTGCTTCAAGCACCAGTTGTCTTTGGAGTAGGTTTTGGGGAATAACGTATCCCAATGCTGGTATATCCAACACTTCATGACTAACAATCGTTCTCCCAAAAAATCCTTTGTGAGAAACATGAACTTTTTTTATTGGCGTACACTGCTCTAGGTTTCCCCAAACCCCGAGGTTTTCTAAAATAACTTTGCTTCCATAAGAAATAGCCAATTTTTTTGATTCTACTTTCGGTTTGCTAATAGAATTTGCATCCATTATCATGACATTTTTGTTTTGGCGTCCTAAAGAAACGGCTAAAGCACTCCCAACTGGACCTGCCCCGATAATTACGGTATCAAATCTCATGGGCTATTTTTCGCATATCTTCAATCTCGTTTATAGTTTTTGGGGTATTTGATGTAATTACTTCCGGCCCCGACGGTGACACCACTATATCGTCTTCGATTCGAATACCAATGTTCCAAAAATGTTCAGGTATTTCTTTTTTAGGCCGAATGTAACAACCAGGTTCAACCGTCAATACCATCCCGTTTTTAAACTTTCTAGAGTTATTTTTAATTTTATAAGCTCCTACGTCATGCACATCCATCCCTAACCAGTGGCCGGTGCCGTGCATATAAAAATCAAGGTAGTCTTTATTTTCAACTATAGAATCTACAGACCCTTTACATAGCCCTAAATCAATGAAGCCTTGAGATAGGGTTCTTATTGCTGTTAGGTGAGGTTGCTCATATGAAACTCCTTCGGAAATACAATCTATTGCCGCGATTTGGGCCCCTAAAACAAGTTCATATATATCTTTTTGAGGAGGGGAATAATGTTTCCCAATTGGGAAAGTTCTGGTTATATCAGACGCATAACTTTCTAGCTCGCATCCAGCATCTATTAATAATAATTCCCCATTTTTTAATTGGTCATTGTTTTCGATATAATGCAGTATGCAGCTGTTTTTGCCCGATGCAACCACCGAGGTGTAGGCCGGAGCTTGGCATCCATTTTTGTTGAATTCGTGCAAAATCTCCGCTTCCACTTGGTATTCGTACAAACCAGGTCTAACGTACAGCATCGCCCTCTTGTGTGCATTACTTGAAATTTCCGCCGCTCGCCGCATTATATTGAGTTCGTGACTATCTTTAATTAGTCGCATTTCGTAGATAATGTCTTTGATGTCACAAATGGAGTCAGGCGCCTCGTTTTCTCTTTTTGATTTTGCATGTATTGCTCGCACCGCATTCATAATGGTTTCATCCCAAACATTATGTATACCCATGTCAAAGAAAATTTTCTTATTCTTTATGATGTTTGGCAATTTTTTATGAAATTGGTTTATGGGGTAGGCTTCATCGAACCCGTGGATCTCCGCAGCTTTTTTTGGACCTGTGCGAATTCCGTCCCATAATTCAAGTTCCGGGTTTTTTTCGCGGCAGAAAAGGATGGTTTTTGACTTAGCACCGGCGACGAGTAGCATTATTGAATCTGGTTCTGAAAAGCCGGATAGGTAGTAGAAGTTACTGTCATGTCTATACCTATGTTGCGTATCTCGGCTTCTAGTTTGTTCAGGTGCGTTAAACAAAATAATAACCCCTGAACCTATGGCATCCATTATTCTTTTCCTACGTTCTATGTACATTTCTCTCATAGTAATTTTATTGTTTTTAGAGTTAATTTGTTTCTACATTGTCGATCATAAGCTGAGCGATATCAATGCTATTTTCCGTTCCTATTCTAAACAAATGGTCTATTATATTCGGAACGTCTTCTTTAGGGCGGTTTTGCGAAAGTTTGTATTTAGCCGCTACTTTTTCAATTGCGACTTCAAAGAAAACGATCGAATCTATCATCTTTTTCAAATAATCTTTCGGTAGATTAAAATCCCACTGGTCTGTTTTATCTGATTCATGGGTATCTACTAAATTACTTAAGAACTCAATAATTTCTTTTCTGTTTGTGATTAATCTCGGAGTCCCAGAAATGTGAACTACTGCGTAATTCCACGTTGGAACACTGGGTTGGTTTTTATAGTAAGTGGGGGATACATAATGGTGTGGTCCATGAAAGATGACGATTATTTTTTTATTTTCTAAAAGACTTTTACAATGTGGATTGTTTTTAGATAAATGTCCTCGCAGGACTTTTTTTTTGATATCCATTAAAATTGGAGTATGGCTTACATAAGGTTCTTTATCATTGCCAGATATCAGCGTAGCGAACCCATGATTTTTTATTAATTTGTATATCTCATCATCGTTTTTTGGTACAAAGCTATTCGGTAGGTAAATTATTGTTATTCTCCTCAAGTTTGTTGCGCAAAGCCGCTAGTCTCTCAGGGGTGCCGATGTCGGCCCAAAATCCTGAATGACGGTCACCTGAAATCAATTGCTTGGAAACCGCTTCTTTTAGTATGGGAGCTAGCGGACACGCTGTACGAGGACGAATAGTATCAAACATTTTCCTATTAAATACACTTATACCGCTAAAAGTTAGTGAGCATTCGGCATGATTAGAAACTAAGTTTTCCGCAATCGAAAAATCTCCACTTTCATGGTAGGGGGGATTTTCTACTAGGATCAAATGTCCAAGCAAGTCATCTTTCTTACGAAATTCTAAAATTTTATTTTTTAGATTGATAAAGTTGTAATCTGTGAGAATGTCACTATTAATCACTGCAAAATAATTGGTATTTATGTTAGGAAGAGCATTGGCAATTCCGCCTGCTGTTTCAAGTAATAAACTTTCTTTTGAAAATATAATTTCCAAATTTTTTGGGCTATTTTTGTGTAGCGCCTCTTCTATTTTATTTCCGAGGTGGAAAAGATTAACGATTACTTTTTCAAAACCTACCTGTTCGAGCATTTCTAAATGTCTCAAGATCATAGATTTGCCATTTATTTCAATTAATGCTTTGGGAATTTCGTTTGTTATGGGACGCAGGCGTTTACCAATGCCCGCAGCAAGTATCATTGCCGTAAGAGTGTTATCCATAAGTCTATCTTTTCATCGCATTTTCGCGATCTTTAATTTTATAGAGAAATTCGTTGAGTGGTAATAGTTCGCTGTAATAGTCACAAATCGTATTTAAATAATTGAAAAATCGCGGTGTGTCTTCGAGATACTTGGTTTTTTTGTCCCGGTAGCATATTCTGGCAAAAATTCCCAAAATTTTTAGATGTCTATGCACTCCCATAAGATTAAATTGTTTTTTAAAATTAGAGAATGACCCGTCTACTGGGATATTTTTTGCTTTAGCGCTTTCCCAATAAAATTGAATCCAATTATCAATTTTTTTTTCATTCCAACTAAGGAAAGCATCTCGAAATAAACTCACCAAGTCGTAAGTTACGGGTCCGATTACAGCATCTTGAAAGTCAATTATGCCGGGACAATTGTCATCTGCCATAATGTTCCTTGGCATAAAGTCCCTGTGAACAAATACTTGAGCCTGTTGTTTCGCGTTTTTAATTAATATCTCGTCTAATTCTCTGAGCATCACTGATGACTTTTGGTCAATTTTAAGATTCAAATGCTTGTTGAGATACCAATCTTTAAAAAGGTTCAATTCTTTCCTAAGAAGGTGTTCGCTATACAGAGGTAGAGCATTATTTTCTGTAGCGCATTGCCACTTAATGAGAGCAAAGATAGCTTTTTTAAAAAGTGCATCGGCGTTATTTTCATTTATAATATCGAGATAGGTATTTTTTCCTAGGTCGGTGAGAATTAGAAAACCATTTTTTAGGTCAGAGAATATCACCTCAGGGACCCTGAGACCGGCTTCAGCCATCATGTCAGCCACTTTTAAAAAAGGGCGGCAATCTTCACGAGGGGAAGAGGCATCCATAGCAACGAGTGTTTTATTGTTTTGCAGTCTGATTCGAAAATAGCGTCGAAAACCCGCGTCGGATGCGATAGGTTCAAGCTCAAAATTCTGCTTATTGAGTTTCAGCTTTACCCAACTTTTTAAGTTATTTGAACGTTCCAAGAGTATAGAAATTGTTAGAATAAAAGAAAAGAATTTACACAAGATATTATCATTAATTTATCTAATTTTTTGCGCTATGTTGCGATATTTTTACATACTAACTTTTATTGGCTTTTTAGAGTTTCCAAACTTTTCTAACGAAATCCAAGCAGCCGGTATAAAAGCTAAGGCTCCCGTAGAAAAAACTACTGTTATTTCGCCGCGAACGCGTTTCTTATTGTCAGCTGGTAGCGTAATGGGTCTTCCCGGGAAGTTTATTGAGGCTTTTGGAGGGGTCAAAATTAGTGGAGACGGCAAAACAATCTATTCAGATGAACTAAGCTATGATTTTATAACTGGTGATGTAGTGGCAAAAGGACGAGTTCAACTGGACTCTTCCAAGATAAAAATTTCTGGCACAGGCCTGAGATTTAATATCGATTCAAGTCAAGGAGTTATCCATGATCCTGAATATTTTTTAAAGGAGCAAGGTGCGAGGGGTAAAGCGGATAAAATATTTGCCGAATCTGATACAGAATTTCTTGTCGAGAATGGCACATACACTACATGTGACCAAATTCAAGATGATTGGCATTTGAGACTGGGTAGCCTGAGGGTTGATAAAGTCGAGGACTTGGGTATTGCCCGCAACGCCACCGTTGTCTTTAAAAAAACACCGATTTTGTATGCGCCTTATCTCGATTTCTCGCTGACCGGAAGGCGTAAAAGCGGTTTGCTTACTCCTTCAGCGGGACAAACGCGACAAAGTGGTACGGAATTCAAAATACCATATTATTGGAATATTGCTCCAAATGCCGATTCAACTATTACCCCTCGTATGATGTCCAGGCGGGGACTTCAACTCAATCACGAGTTTAGGTACCTTTCGAAAAATATGGGTAGCGATATCCAGACTGAATATTTGGCGACGGATCAACTATATGAAGACTCAAGGTGGGCATATGCGATTTCACAAAACTACAGGTTTCGGAAAAAAGTATCCGCTTATTTGTCTTTGCAAAGTGTTTCGGATGATGACTATTTTACCGATCTTAGCGATAATATAAACGCAACATCACTTACTAACTTGCCTCGTGAGGCTGGTTTTACTTACGATGGTGGTTGGTACACAACTGGCGTACGGGTGCAAACGTTTCGAACTTTGCAAGATCCTAGGGATTTTGTTGTTCCTCCGTATGAAAGGGTTCCTCAGTTTCGATTTTTTGGAACCAAAAAAATAACATTCGGCCCCGACATTGATTTTAGGGGTGAATTGGTTGACTTTGAACATCCTACGCTTGTTAATGGGCGCCGGGATGTTTTCTATCCTAGTCTGAAATGGCCGGTTCGCAGATCCTTTATCTATTTTACCCCTAAAATTGGTTACCACTATACACGCTACACTTTCGAATCTTCTGCTGTGGAGAGAACTCTGCCAATTTACAGTTTTGACTCCGGGATGACGTTTGAGAAACCTTCAAATTTGCTAGGTCAAAAATTTGTACAAACTCTCGAGCCGCGCCTTTATTATGTCTACATACCTCACAGGGCTCAAGGTCACATACCAACTTTTGATACGGCGGAGTCGGATTTTAATTTGGCTCAGATTTTTACCGAGAATCTTTTCACAGGGGCGGATCGGATCAATGATGCTGATCAATTAACCGCTGCGGTTTCGAGTCGATATCTTAATCCTGCCAATGGGGAGGAAAAACTGAGATTCACGTTAGCACAACGGTATTATTTCTCTGATCAACGAGTTGGACTCGACTCAAATTATGTACCTAGAACGTCTAATAAGTCAGATTTGCTAATTGGTGTTGATGGACAAATTAGTAAGTTTATGCGAACAAATGTAATAGCGCAGTACAGCCTCGTCGAGGATCAGTGGGAGCGATCTAGCACGATGTTTTATTACAGGCCGGCTTTTGGAAAGCTAATCAACTTTGGTTATCGTTTTACACGTGATTCTGTAGAACAGTTGGACTTTGCTTTGCAATGGCCGGTACGGCATAATTGGTCTGCGCTTGCTCGATGGAACTATTCGACTCGAGATAAACAGTTAATTGAGGGAGTGTTCGGTTTCGAACGGGATTCAGGGTGTTGGAAATCACGTTTCGTTGCCCACAGATTTGCTAGTGCAATTGATGAATATTCTACGTCTTTCTTTTTTCAATTAGAGCTGGTGGGTCTTTCTAAGTTAGGTCTAAACCCTTTAGATGTTCTTAAGCAAAACATTCGAGGTTATGGTAAAAAGTGAAGTACCTTGCTATTTTTAATGCTGGATAGGGAAATTAGAAAATTTCGATGAAAAATATTCTGTCAAAATTAAGGCCTTTAGGGTGTCTTTTGTTGTTTTCATTTTTGAGTTCGCTGTGGGCGACTGAAAATGAGCCTGTGTTGCTAGATACAATTGTAGCTATTGTGAACCATGATGTGATAACAAAGTTGGAACTCGACGATGAAGTTTTGTCNGTGACAGCAAGGCTAAATGAAGAAAGCGTGCCTTTGCCCTTACCATCGGTTCTNAGAAAGCAGGTGCTAGAGCGCATGATAATGTCAAAAATCCTTGTTCAAAACGCACAAGAGAGTGGACTTCAAGCGGGGGACAAAGTTGTTAGGAACACCATAAACCGTATTCTAAAAAGAGAGAAATTAAACTTAACTGAATTAAAAACTTCACTAGAGGCATCCGGGCTCAGTTTTGATCGTTTTCGAGAACAAATCAAGGAGCAAATATTAATCTCGCAATTTAAAAAACGTGAAATTGATGCACAAATTGTTGTTACAGAATCTGATATCTCATCTTACATTGCGAAGAGCCGAGAGGTGGGCGAGACTACTGATGAGTACTTGTTAGGGCATATTCTCATTCTAGTGCCTGAGGGGGCAACTGCAGATGTGATAACGGGTAAGCAGAATAAAGCATCGGACATTCTAAAAAAATTAAGGAGTGGTGCAAATTTTTATCAAATTTCGGCGAGCAGCTCGGATGCACAAAATGCACTTGAGGGTGGAGGGTTGGGATGGCGCTCGGCTAATCAGCTCCCTGAAATTTTCTTTGAGGTCGTCAAAAGTATGGCGGTAGGAGATACAAGCAAAATTTTACGAAGCGCAAATGGTTTTCATATTTTAAAGTTAATGAATAAAAGGGGGAACGATACCCCAGTGATTGTTAAGCAAACCAGGGCTAGACATATATTATTGAGACTAAATGAGATCCGAACAGATGAAGAGGCAAAGCAAAAGTTACTTGAACTGAGAGATAGGGTGGTGCTTGGCGGCATTCAATTTGGGGATTTGGCTCAACAATTTTCTGAGGACGTCAGTTCTTCCAGAGGTGGGGATTTAGGGTGGCTGGCAGACGGTGAAACTGTGCCAGAGTTTCAACAGGCTATGTCGACTTTGGGAATGGGTGAAGTAAGCGTTCCAGTAAAGTCATCCTTTGGATGGCATTTGATTCAAGTTGTTGAGAGGAGAGATCAAGATATGTCTGATGAACGACAAAGGGTTGAGGCTCAACAGGCTATAAAGCAAAAAAAATCCGACCAAGCCTATCAAGAATGGATTCGAGTTCAACGAGATAGAGCCTATATAAAATATTTAGAAGAAGTTATCTAGTCATCGAGTAAGGAGGGTTAAATAAAAAAAAATAGTACTAGCCCTCAATTGAAACTCAGTCAGAATTTTCTAAATGATTTAGGTGCGATTGCCACAATTATAGAGGCAGTGAAGCCGCAAACTGATGATAATATATTAGAAATTGGGCCAGGACGTGGCGCAATCACTCAAGGTTTTATTGAAAACGGCAACTGCATTTCGGCAATCGAGTTAGATGAAAATTTAGTTGATTATTTAAAAACTAGATATGGAAACTCCAACCTACGAATAAAGCGAGGTGATATTCTGAAGACTGATTTGTCGACTTATGGAAGAAATATCCGGCTCGTGGGCAATCTTCCTTATCATATATCTTCGCCAATATTATTTCATGTAAGTAAATTTTCAAAATACGTGAGGGATGCTCATTTTATGCTTCAGAGAGAGGTTGTAAACAGAATGGTAGCGAGGCCTGGAGAGTCGTCCTATGGACGCTTGAGCGTCATGCTTCAGTATCATTGGACGATGGAAAAACTGTTTGATCTGTCTCCAAAATCTTTCTTACCGTCTCCAAAAGTTTGGTCTTCAGTTATTCGCATGATCCCTAGAAAAAATCACGATTTTGCGGCCTCTGACTACGATTATTTTGAAAGTATTGTTGCTGACGCATTTTCACAAAGGAGAAAAATGCTAAAAAGCTCTTTAAAAAAAATTATAGATTACAATGATATAGCAGCGGCAGGAATCAACCCTACTCTTAGGGCGGAAAATTTATCAGTTACAAACTTCGTTGATTTGGCGAACAAAACACTCCCAAAGAATAACTCTCGATTTTAATTTTTCTTTTGTATAAGTTCGATTTTATATTTATCAGGATCTTCGACAAACGCTATTATAGTTGAGCCATGCTTCATTGGTCCTGGCTCCCTGATAATTTTACCCTCCATTTCTTTGATTTTTTCACATACCTCGTATATGTTGTTGACCTCAATTGCTATATGCCCATAGGCAGACCCCATGTCGTATGTGTTTATTTCCCAATTATGAGTAAGCTCTAGCACGGAGTCTGTCGCTTCGTCGCCGTATCCAACAAAAGCAAGGGTGAACTTTCCTCCGGGGTAATCTGATTTTCGGAGTAATTTCATTTTTAGTACTTCAGTGTAAAATTTAATCGACGTTTCTAAATTTCCCACCCTTAACATGGTATGCAATATTCTCATAGGAAAATAATCCTCTATATTTCTGCTACTTCAAAATCTTCTTTTCTTGCACCACACTCCGGACAAACCCAGTTTTCCGGCACATCATTCCAACGTGTTCCCGGGGTGATTGCGTAAATTCCTGGCAGTCGTTTGAATTTCAAAATGATCTCCTTAATGCCGCATTTTAGATCGCTGTTTTACCATTTCAACAATTGTTAGTAGAAAAACTCATTAATTACCTCTACTATAACGTCTCATCTACGCTTGCCGATAAAAAAATTTTTAGCATAATAACTTGAGTAAAAAACAGAGTCGTAAATATGGAAGAATACAAAACCTACATGTGTCTGATTTGCGGATGGATTTACAGTGAGGAGGACGGATTGCCAGAAGAGGGAATAGCCCCGGGAACACGTTGGAATGATGTGCCGGAAAACTGGGTTTGTCCGGAGTGTGGTGCAAGAAAA
>PAHB01000117.1 GCA_002704665.1 Pseudomonadota bacterium | reverse complement strand
CTACAGCAGCTTCTAAAAAGAAGAAAGCTACTGCTCGTAAGAAACCTACAGCAGCTTCTAAAAAGAAGAAAACAACTGCTCGTAAGAAATCTACTGGCAGCCTAAAGAAAAAAACGGTGACAAAGAAAACTGGTGCCAAGAAAAAGTTAGAACCTATCGTACCAGCGGCACCTAAACCATTGGCTACACCGGCAGCATGGCCATTCCCAGTAATAGGCAATAGGCCTAACTGATTATAAAACGAATCTCGTAGGTTCGGTCAAAAATGGTGTTGCACCATCGATCTTGCGAGATTCTTTTTTTGACTTAACGTGACGCTGGACTGGGTTTTTGGATGAAATGGCTGCCAAATTCGGTATCATTATCTGCTGTGGCAATTCTTAGTTCTTTGCCTTTATAGTCTAAAAACATATCTACGGGGAGTAAATTCTCGTTGTCATTGGCGGCATGCTGTTGTTCACTCTCGGATAATCGCGATCCCGTGCTATTTATTAAGTTGTTGTAAACGTGTGAAAGGTCGCGATCATCAATTGACCCAAATACTGAGCCAGTTTTCAGGATGAAATTCATCTTTTTTTTGTCAAACCATATTCTATCGATTTTTTGGATTAAGACCCCGGTGTGGGTTATAAACTGAAGAGGGTTAACGTGTATTACCCGGATTACAAAGGGAGCAATCGTAAGATTTACAAAGACTCGTTGATTGCCGTTTTGAAAAAAGTACCGCCCATGTTTGTCGGACCTGTAGTTTTTGTTTATAAACCCTATTAAGTTGGGGTTATCAATTCTTTTGCCTTTTATGCGCCAATAACCTCTTGGATCCAAAGACAACCAGCCAAACGCATCTTGTGTTGTTGGCCAATTGCTACTCTGTATTTCTTTCCGTTGCATTTTTTTGAGAATACTATCCTTGTGACGATTTTTTTAGATCAGTGCATTCTTCTAGGTTTACTTTTATTTTTATTTGATTTGAGAGTTCGGAGGAGTTTTTATAGTAACGAATTGCTAGCTGTGGAACAATATTAAAATAGTAGTTCCCGACATCAATTAAATTTTGAACTTGATCAAGCTTACCTTTCAGGTGGGGTAATGTAGTCGCCCCTAGAGCATCACAGTCTAATAAAGGTATTTTATGCAAAATGGCGAAAATTTGTTTTTTCTTCGTTATAGCGTTAAGTCTGTAAGTGTTGGCAATTGACCTATTCATTAATGGACCAATAGGAGGAACTTGATCTGGATAAGACTGACGTTTCCCGAAGTTGATATCAGTGTTAGGTATCTTAATATTTTTGAATGACTCTAAAGTTTCCTTATTAGATTCAGCGCGTGAGAAATTTATATTGGGCACCATGAAAATTATGAATGCTAGAAAAGAAAATAATATTGAATGCATCCGATTTTATAATTTAAGAGGAATTGTTAACCTGCTCTAATTTTGAGAGAGCATAGCTTATAGCTGCTGGTCCTAGCTTGGTTAGTTTACTGTGATCTGACAAAATTTGTCGCCATTGCTTAGCATTCGGTTGACTCTTGAATAGGCCAAGCATACATTTGGTAATTGATGACATACGGACTCCTTTAGTCACCTGAACACTTGCATAATCTTCCATTTGTGAGGCAACCGTATATCGCGATTTTAGAGGTTCTCCGAACCACTTGTGCTCTATTTCGGATAAAATATAGGGGTTATTATAGGCGGCTCTGCCAATCATTACTCCTCGGTTTTGTTGCATTTCTTTGCTAATTAAATCAAAAGAATCAAGTCCTCCATTTAAGATAAATATCAGATCGGGAAAGTCGTTTTGTAGTCGATATACATAATCGTATTTAAGTGGGGGTATTCGCCGGTTATCACGAGGTGATAATTTACCGAGTATTGCATTTCTTGCATGCACTATGAAAGTTGTACAACCCGAATCACGCACTACATTAGAACAAATTCACGCACAAACTCATAGCTTTCGTGATTATCAATCCCAAGTCTGTGTTTTACTGTGACAGGAATAGATACTGCCCCAATTATTGCTAATAGGCACTTTTTTACTAAATGTGGATTTTTCATCAAAATAACTCCGAATGCGCCTTTTTTTACTCTTTCTGATGGACATCCGCAGTTTAGGTTGATTTCAGAGTAACCCATTTTCTCTCCCATCTCTGCACATTTTGCAAGAGCAGTGGGATCATTCCCTCCTAGTTGTAGCGATACAGGGTTTTTTACTATATCGTGTGAAAGCAGCCCGCTATTCTTACCATATATAAGAGCATCGGTCGGGATCATTTCGGTGTANATCAGAGCGTTAGGACTGAGTAATCTAAAAAAATGCCGACAGTGTTTATCGGTCCAATCCATCATCGGCGCAGTCGAAAGTTTCAAGATATATATATATATACTTATATTTTAAATAACGAAAAGCAACTTGTATCAGGGTTAGTTACAAACCCCAGAATTTCCGACACTCTACTTCACTTTTTGTTTTTGTTCGCCTAGTCCGTCTATTCCGAGGTGCATTTCGTCTCCGGGTTTAAGAAATATTGCTTCTGGTTTCATCCCCATCCCTACTCCAGGGGGTGTTCCGGTGGTTACCACATCGCCAGGATGGAGGGTTACAAAACTCGATAGGTAAGAGATAATTTCAGGAATATTAAATATCATGGTTTTGGTGTTGCCTGATTGCATTGAGTTTCCGTTGACATTTAACCACATAGCNAAATTATGCGGATCATTAATTTCATCTTTGGTAACAAGCCATGGACCAATTGGAGCAAACGTATCGAAACTTTTACCTTTCGACCATTGGGAACCGTGTTCGAGTTGCCATTCACGCTCAGAAACATCGTTGCAAATCGTATATCCGGCTACAAAACTCATGGCATCATCTATTGATACATTTTTTGTTGTTTTACCAATAATAAAAGCTAATTCAACTTCCCAGTCGCTTTTTTTAGAATTTTTGGGAATTATTACATCATCATTAGGTCCGGTGATGGAACTGATGGCTTTCATGAAAACTATCGGCTCAGTTGGTATCGGACTGTTGGTTTCCTCAGCATGATCAGCATAATTGAGACCTATTGCAATAAGTTTGCCTGTGTTGGCTACAGGAGTTCCAAGTCTTTGATTCTTTCCAAGGCTAGGAAGACTATCAATGCTTATGTTACCCAGTTTGGTTAAATTTTCCTCTGAAAGCATTGATCCATTTAGCTCTTTTATGTGCCCTGAGAGATCTCGTATGTCTCCATTTTTATCGATCAGACCTGGTTTTTCAAAACCGACTTCCCCGAAACGCNCTAATTTCATTTACACTCTCCTCTCAAATTATGGAATTTTGTTCTAATAGTTAAAAAAAACTTTAGTTGGTATTTTTTTATATTGTTATTCCCCCATCAATTATGATGGTTTGTCCTGTTACAAATTTAGCTTCGTCTGAAGCTAAATAGACAGCGGCCTCGGCTATTTCCTCGGGTTGACCTAGTCGCCCCATTGGTTGTCGAGCAATAAAATCCTTACGCGCCTTTTCAATATCTCCAATCTGCCTCATTCGATCTTCCAAGCTTGGTGTATCAACTGTGCCTGGACATATCGCGTTTACCCTCACATTTTGCTTTACAAAATCTGCGGCTAGTGCCTTTGTCATACCGATGACCGCGGCTTTTGACGCTCCGTAGGCGCATCGATTAATAATACCTTTTATAGAACTTGCTACGGATGAAATGTTGATTATTGAAGCTCCATTGTTTTTTATGATCCTAGGTAGCAAGTTTTTTATAATAACGAATTGACTTCGTACGTTTAATTCAAACGAATAGTCCCATTGGTCGTAGTTACATTCAAGGATAGTCCCCTGATGTACGTAGCCCGCACAATTTAAAACTATATTTGGCGGAGGTATATCCGTTAGAAATTTTTCCACTTTAGCGGTATCCATAACATCAAGCTCGCAGGTAGAAATTTCATTAATTGAATCTAAATCTCGAAGTTTTTTTGAATCAATATCTGTTGCAATTACTGATGCTCCTTCGCGGGCAAACGCAAGCGCCGATGCTTTCCCAATTCCTTGTCCTGCCGCTGTAAGAAATGCAATTTTTCCCTGTAGTCTTGAAGACAATCGATAATCCCCCTATGCTGACAATAGACTGAATACTATCAAATAAGCTGTTTCTGATACAAAAATGATTAATCCACCATTTCTAGCGATTCCAAGGGAACATTTTCCCAGTCAAATTCTCCAGTGGTAGCCTTTAGGCCGACCAGAAGACGGGCTTTATTAATATATTTAAGAGCTTTTTCCTCTTCTTGAGCAAAACAATATTTTCTTGCGTCGAATAGTATACTAGCTAGTTGTTGGGTTTTTTGCTGTGATAAAGTAACCCCTTTNAGATCATCCCCAAGAATTCGTACTTCGGACGAGCAGCCAGCTGAGTTGGCGATATGTGCGCACATCCCCCAACCCGATATTACAACCACCGATAAGAATTTATACATATCTCTACAAAAACAGTTGAATTTTGGTATATGCTACATGAAAATTTTCAAAAAAGGTGCTTTTGATTTTCCAAATAATAATTTATGCACCTAGGAATCGAAAAAGGACTAAAAAGGAGAACTCTCACTTGATGACTCAGGACATAATTGCCCGTTGTTTAGCATTTCTAGAGCATAAACCCGTTAATTTCCAGTTTAGCAGTACGCAAAAAAAAATTCCGGCAAATTTTGAAAATGCTGCGGTCTTGGTGTTAATAATTGGTTATCGATCTGGACCTAAAGTTGTCTTAACAAAAAGGAGTGAAAGTCTCCCACGACATCCCGGGCAGATAAGCTTTCCTGGAGGTAAAGTCGACGAGAAAGATGAAGATTTAGAATCAACCGCTCTTCGAGAAACCTTTGAGGAAATAGGAGTATCTCGTGAGAATATAAATATACTGGGGCGACTTCCCCATTACGACGTAATGACTGGTTTCAGGGTGACGCCATTTGTAGGCTGGGTAGAAAACCAACCGTTATACCGCCCGGATTCGGGAGAGGTTGAGGAAGTTCTTGAACTGCCTCTCGCCTATATTTTAGATCCTAAAAACCATAAGCGACATCTAAAGAGTATCCGTGGGCATGATCATAATTATTTCTCGATCTCGTACCAAGATTGGTATGTTTGGGGTGCAACTGCTGGAATTCTTGTGAATTTATATGAGGCGCTGAGTACGCAAAATTATGATTTAAATAGTAATAATTGATGTTTGCTTTTATGTCATTTAATTATTTTTTGAAAATGCTATGATTTAGTCTGGTTTAGCAATAATATTTCAGAAAAATGACGTTTTTTATACTCATATTAGTTCTTCTTTCCGAATTTGTGGCTTTAAACAGCTATAAGCAACTGTTTGAAGGCTATTTTATTGGGTATATGGATTTTGTCATGCAAAAAAATCCATTGTCGGGTGCTTTTGGTCAATTCATAAGCTGGTTATCAATAATTCTTGTTCCCGGGTTTACTGTATTTTTTATTTTTTTTGCGCTTGAGTTTATTCATCCCGTTTTGGGTTTTATTTGGAACTTGGTGATAGTCTTTTCGGTGACGAGTTTTTTACCTCATATTAAAGAGTTAAAAGCAGATATCGAAGAAATTAGATTATCTGGTCCAAGCAAGCTTCAGCCTAAAGCGGAAGCCATGGTAAAAACTGCCATCGATGGTATCGATGAACAAAAGGTGATAGGAATTTTATTTTGTAATTTGCTTATTAGAATTTTTGAGTCCGTATTTGCGATAATCTTTTTTCTGATTATCATGCCCGGCGTGCTGGGCCCTGTAATGTATTTTGCTTCGAAAAAATTTATTCAGCATGAGTCCAATCAATTAATTAATGAAAATGACGGCCAAAATATTATCGGGTTAATGCATGGAATGGCAGAGTGGATTCCGGCACGGATTTTTGCCCTGAGTTTAGCTGTTGCCGGTAATTTTGACGATGCAGTTACTTGCTGGCGTAATCAAATGAAAAAAAGTGTATTCAATAGTAATATGGTATTCATAATAACCGCGGCGGGTGCTTTAGGAGTTAGTCTTTTAAATCCATTTGTAAATAAAGTTGGAGAGAACTTTGATAGCAAACTTGGATTGAAAGAGGACGGAAATCTTGACTGTTTGAATGACTTAATACGCCTCATTTCAAGAGTTTTATTTATTTGGTTAGCGGTGATTGGATGCGTAGCTTTTATTTCCCTTTTTTGACGACTTCTCGCAAATTAACTTGCGGCAGATAATAACACCTAGTTAAATCTCTTATGAACTCAGATTCCCTAGCATTGATTTTCGTAGCAGGTTATCTTTTTTGCCTACCAATAATCGGTTGGTTGGTTAAATCGAAAAATAACCAGGTTAGAGAATACTATCTGGCTGGAGGTTCGGTGGGGTTTCTGGGTCTTTTTTTTACGTTGTATGCTACAACTTATAGTGGTAATACTATGCTGGGCTTTGCGGGTCGTGCATATAGGGATGGACCTGTATCTCTGTTTGCTGTTTTGGGAATGGCAGCGGTAATTCCAGTTTTTATGCTGTTCGCTCGCGAGCTCAATGAACTGGCTAAAAAGAAAAAATTCATTACCATTGCTGATTTTCTAAGATTCCGATACCACAACGCGCCTCTGGTTTATACCGTTAATCTTCTCCTAATAATTACACTAGCGAGTTACGTTCTCACGAATTTAAAAGCAGCAGGGTTATTATTAGAAGTTATTAGCGATGGTCAGATACCTATGGTTTACGGTATTTTTGGTCTGGCGACGGTTATGGCTTTTTATGAAAGTATGGGCGGAATGCGGGCGGTTATATGGACAGATATGCTTCAGGGAATAATGTTGCTTGTCGGAGGACTTTTAGTATTTTTTATAGTTTTATTCAACTTTGGGGATGCCGGTACTATAAATGACCGAGTCAGGTTGTACACTACTGGTTGGGAAGCTCTAGATAATTATCAATTAACAAAAGGTATATCGCTAATTTTTATGTTTGGCATAGCTATTGCAATTTATCCGCATGCTCTCCAGCGTATTTTCGCAGCTAAGGATTGGTCTACTTTGCAAAAAAGTTTTAAATGGATGTGCGTGATGCCACTAGTCACGACCTTACCAATTATGCTAACCGCGATGGCTGCAGTTCTGATTTTAGGGGATATCCAATATTTGGAGGGAAGCGAGTCCGATCGTGTGATTCCGATCTTGCTGCAGTTTCTATCTCAAGAATTTGTTTTTCTCAAATTTATCTTGGCTTTGTTTATGGCAGCTGCTCTTGCAGCAATAATGTCGACTGTAGACAGTGCCTTGTTGAGTCTTGGTTCAATGTTTACACAAGACATAGTTAGACCAATTTACCCCAAAATTAGCGACAGTCGACTGGCCAATGTCGGAAGACTAATGACATGGATTCTCATGTTTATAATGGCTGCGTTGGCAGTTTCGTTGTCGAATACCATTTGGAGTTTGATAGTACTAAAGTTAGAGATAATGCTTCAAGTCGCACCCAGTATTATTTTGGGGGTTATGTTAAAAGAATTAAAATGGCAAGCAGTTCTAGGTGGTGTAGTGGTTGGTGTGGTGAGCACCTTATGTCTCAAGTTTTCCCCTCAAATCTCTTTGAACCTTCTGGGTATTCATGCAGGTATTTGGGGGTTATTGATTAATTTATCTTCAATATTTTTTGTTCAGTTGTTTTTATCAAGAAAAACAAAATAATTTATATAAAATATTTTTAGCCACCTAAATATCTAATAAGTAGTCAACCTTTGCAGCACAAATAAAATCATTTTCCGAAATTCCAGATATTGCATGAGTTTGATATTTTACTTTAACTTCGTTGTAGCCTATTTCTAAATTTGGATGGTGGTCTTCTCGATGAGATATCCAAGCCACGGCATTAAGGAATGAGACAGCCATATAGTGATCTTTGAATTTATAGCTTTTGTGTATAAATCCTTGAGAGTAATCCCAGTCCTGCAAACCATTGAGCATCAATTTAATATCACCTATTTTCATGGGATCAACTCCACCTTCACACGGCACACACTTTTTTCTTATTAACTCAGCAACAATCTTTGACATTTTTCTTCCTTTTGACCTGCCTACAATATTTTCTTATTTTTTTACCTTCAAACAAATAAATCTCATTATCGTTAC
Organism: Pseudomonadota bacterium; assembly: GCA_002704665.1. Classification (GTDB taxonomy): domain Bacteria; phylum Pseudomonadota; class Gammaproteobacteria; order Burkholderiales; family Eutrophovitaceae. The sequence goes on along the minus strand of PAHB01000117.1, from coordinate 2,360 downwards.
GAACTTTATTGATCAGTTTGGTTTTTCTAGTCGGGCAATTCGTGCTGAAGCAGAGGGATGAGAGTCATACCACGCTGAATACAATGGATCAGGTGTTAGTGTTGAGGCATTGTCGTTATAGAGTTTAACGAGTGCGCTAACTAGGTCTTTAGCGGGAGCGTGTCTAGATGCATATTCATCGGCTTCAAATTCGTGTCCTCGGGACATTTTTGACAGAATTGGTTGTAGCATGAACGTGAAAACAGGCACAATAATAAAAAACAAACCCAAAGCTACGCCGTTGTTGGTTGCAGGATTAACGTTAAGACCGAGATAAAACCAATCTTGATTTTTTAAAACCCCAAGAATTGCTAAAAATACAACAGACCCAAATGATACGAGCAGAAGCCTTTTTATGACGTGGTTGAGTCGAAAATGACCAAGCTCGTGTGCCAAGACAGCCTCAATTTCTGAAATTCCCAAACGTTCTAATAGGGTATCAAAAAACACTATTCTTTTATTGTTGCCGAAACCGGTGAAGTAGGCGTTGCCATGACTGCTCCTTTTGCTGCCGTCCATTATAAAGAGTCCATTAGACGAAAACCCACATTTGCTCAATAACTGTTCCACCCTTACTTTGAGTTCACTATCTTCCATCGGTGTGAATTTGTTAAACAAAGGAGCAATGTAAGTCGGCCCAATAAATTGTATAAAGCCCATAAAAACCATCAACAAAATCCATACGTAAATCCACCACTGATTTCCCATAATTTCCATAAAAAAGATAATCGCCCAGATTAAAGGTAGTCCAATAATAGTTGCCACAATTAAATTTTTTAATAAGTCTGATATCCATGTGCCTACAGTTGTTTTGTTAAAGCCGTAGCGCACCTCTATTACAAAAGTTCTATAGACCCCAATGGGCAAATCAAAAATTGAAGTCACAAGAAAAAGTAGTGCTAAGAAAATTACTCCTTGATTAATTGGATCAGTAGTAAAACTTAATGTAAAAGAGTCAATTGCTTTAATTCCCCCTCCAAATGTTAGAAAAAGTATCAGCAAAATATCTACAAAGAGGGCCACAAAAGAGAGTTTTACCTTTGACACGGTATAGTCGGCAGCCTTCTGATGGGATTCAAGCGAGATATTTTCTTTGAACGCGTCTGGAACATTGGCACGTTTCGATTGAATAAAGCTGATATGCCTTCCTGCTAGTATGATTTTAAATAGCGATGAAACCAGTAGTAAAACTAAGAATAAGGTAGAAAAAGCGTTTATCATTGTCTCGTATTAGTTGGGTTAATATAAATTTCGTGTCAAAAGGTTTAAAATTACCGTAAAAACATCTTGAGCTTTGGTATAAGATAAGATTATGACACAAGACGCTAACAATTTGGTTTGGATAGATATGGAAATGTCCGGTCTTCTGCCAGAAAAAGACCGAATCCTAGAGATTGCAGTAGTCGTGACCTCATCTAATTTGGATATTCTGGCTCAGGCTCCAGTGATTGTAATTTCGCAGAATGACTATATTTTAGAGGAAATGGACGATTGGAATACTTCAACTCACACAAAATCTGGTCTTGTCGAACGAGTAAGACAATCTACATGTTCGGAGAAGGAGGGTGAGACCACCTTGATTGAATTTTTATCAAAATACGTTCCAAAGGGTATATCTCCAATGTGTGGAAACTCGATCTGCCAAGATAGGCGGTTTTTGGCAAAGTGGATGCCAGAACTGGAGGGATTTTTTCACTACCGAAATTTGGATGTGTCAACGCTTAAAGAATTAGCAAAAAAATGGAACCCTGAGATTCTCACTAGCTTGAAACGGCATGGTAAGCACGAGGCTTTGGCCGATATTTTAGAGTCTATCGAGGAGTTGAGGCACTATCGACAGCACTTTTTGCAAATTTCATAGGGTTAGCTGTAAGGCTAAAAGTTTTTTACTTGCCTGATTTTTTTCAATATTTTTGATGTAGATCTCTGAAATTTAAATGGGATACTCACTACCGTTCCTCCTGAGCTTTTGACAATATCTGCGCCAACTATGTGATCTAAGTCCCAGTCTCCACCTTTTACAAGAATATCTGGTTTGCATTCTTTTATAAGTGAAAGGGGTGTTTCAGTTTCAAACCAAGTTACGTAACTAACTGATTCTAATGCCGCTATTATTGATAAACGATCCTCTAAGGTGTTAATCGGTCTGTCTTGTCCCTTATTAAGTTTTTTCGTTGATTTATCACTGTTGAGTGCAACCAGAAGCGTTTTTCCCATTCTTCGTGATTCCTCTAAATAGGTGATATGTCCTCTGTGGAGGATGTCAAAAACTCCATTTGTGAAAATTAAAGGACGAGGAATCATCGAAAACTCAGAAATTG
>PAHB01000116.1 GCA_002704665.1 Pseudomonadota bacterium | reverse complement strand
ATTTAGAACCGATCGGACAAATCATATTTTTAATATATGGAACAAGATAGAGAAATGGAGAAAGCGGCCTTGGAAGATAATTTCTTTTTTCGGGGTCACCTATTTAGCATTGTATCTTCTTGGAATTATGAAATTCGAAAACGCTGAAAAGTATTTAAGCAAGAGGACAGGTTTAAAAATTAAATTCATCGAGGTGACTTGCTTTAAGGCAGCAATAGATTTAGATTCCGAAAGAGACTATCCATTGATAAAAGAAATACTTGGAGAACATTAAGATGAAATCTTATTTAAGGAGCTTCATTCACCAATGCGGGAAAAAGCTACTAAGATATTGCGGTGAATTTCAAGGAAAACATTCCCAACTACCCTGTACTCCTTTTCTAGAAAATTCACACTTCGAATGCGCGAAAAATTTAGAACAAAACTGGGATAAAATCAATAAAGAATTTAAACAAGTTTGGGAGCATCCCGATCAAATTCCATCCTTTCATGAAATTTCTCCTGATCAAAAAAGAATTTCAAAGGGAAAAAAATGGAAAACCTTTGCATTATTTATTTTTGCTAACGAAGTTACGGAAAATTGCAAGCTTTGCCCTGATACGACAAAGATTTTAAAAAGCATTGACGGACTACAAAACGCCTGGTTCTCTATTTTAGCGCCAGGATATAAGATACCTCCACACAGAGGGCCAACACGTGCTCTCATTCGTTGTCATCTGGGATTACTTATACCAGAGGATAAATATTCCTGCTGGATTAGGGTGGACAAACAAAAAAAATACTGGGAAGCAGGGACCTGTATGTTCTTTGACGATACCTTTGAACATGAGGTTGAAAATAACACCAGCGAATATCGAGCTGTTCTTTTTATTGATTTGGACAGACCAATGGATCGGATTGGCAGGATTTTCAATAAATCCTTACTCGCAATCGTTCAATCTAGTCACTACGTAAAGGACCCTTTAAGAAATTTAAAGAAGTGGAATGCCTCCATTCGAAATAGAAATTAAACTTGACGTTTTTTTATATAAAATTCAAATCTATTAAAAAGACTTTCTAATCTTTTTTGTCCGAAATAAATTTTACTCTAGAGCCCTTGGTCTTCATTCTTCGCGTAGAAATATCGTAGTAAATTAAATTTGCGCGTAAACTTTCTGATTTTGAATTTAATTGAGCATTTCCTTTCAACTCTAACTTATCAGCCGCCAAATACAATATTAACTCTTTTGCTGAACCGAGTGATTTACCGTATTGACTATGAGCTTTGGTTTCTATTACTGCGGGGTTACCCGCAACCTTTATTATTTGTGATTTATCAATTTCCTCATGTAGAGTACCGTTTGCTCCGCGAACCTCCCATTCCTCGTTATAAACAATTACTTTTCCACTAAAAATCAAGCCATCGTTAACATCTTTCTTCACTTTATCCGCCACCACCCTTATAACTTGTGATCTAATAGTTGCCTCCGACTCGGACGCAAAAGAGTTGGCCGCCATAAAATTCCAAGCAATAAACACCAGGATTATAAAAAACAAGAAGGTTTGATCAAAAGTTAAAAAAGGGTAATATTTATTTTTCATAAAACAATATTTGTCAAAAATCTATGGCTAAAATCATTGGTAAATACATCATAAAAGAAATTTCCAAAAATTTTTTTTTATGCCAACTTGGAATGGCCTTTCTTTTTTGGCTGTATTCAATTACGGTTTTCCTTAGCAGTGCAGGTGCCGACATTGTTACCTTGTCAGACTGTATCAGTGTATCACTGTTAAAAACAACTATTTCACTAGGCATTTTAATTCCTCTTTCTCTCTATTTTTCAATCATCATATCATTTGGTCATTTCAATCAATCTAATGAACTAATAGCTATGAATACTCTTACATATTCGAAAAGAAGAATCTATTTTCTTGTAATTGTAATAAGCATCTTTATTTTAATACTTACTTCTATTGAAACAATTATATTAAGACCTTTAGCTTACTCGAAGCTATATGACATAAAGGAAAATATAAGTCAGCGATGGGAATTTGAAAAGCTTAATTCCGGGCAATTTTATATTTCAGATGACGGAAAAGAAGTCGTTTTTACAGAAAAAACTAAGGATCAACTTCAAAATATTTTCATCAAGTTAGATAATGGGAAAGATGTCGAAATATTCACTTCGGAATCCGGCAATATTATTCGCCCACCTCAAAATGATAAGCGTATTATTAAAATGCGAAATTCTCAGTATATAAAAAACTATTTCAACGAGAACAGTGTAATTGGCAGCTTTGGGGAAATGGAGATCCATATAAAGCAAAAAGTTAAAGAAAAAATTGATAAAAAAATCAAGGAAACCAGTACATTGAAGCTCTTCAACAGTAAAAATAAAGCTGAGATCGCAGAGTTTCAATGGAGGATCTGCTTACCTATTTCAGTGATTATTTTAATAATAACCTGCTATTTTATCCTTCGTATCGAACCGAGAAGTGGAAAATTTGCTAATCTTCCCTTAGCAATTATCTACTACTCAGCTTACTACATTGCCATCGGTTTAGGTAGAAGTTGGGTCGAGCAGGGGGTGATTACTAATATCTTTTTCATTCCAGCAATTTTTATGTTATCCCTAGTGTTGTACTACGGCAAAATCAAAAGTATACGTTAGCATGATACTAAATATTTATTTCTGTAAAACTATAGTAAGATTCCAAATCTTGGCGCTGGCCATACTCGCTACAATTTTTTTACTGCTCGACCTAATCGAACGATTAAACGATGTGGGCACAGGTTCATTCAGTGCTTTCAATGCTATTCAGGTAACTGCGTTAAATGCTCCGTATTTAATCTTTGATCTACTCCCTTCTACGTTCCTAATTGGTTCAGTAATTGCAATTAGTTCCTTAATACAATCCAACGAATTAATGGTCGCAAGAACAGCAGGGTTTACAAAATTTAACTTGGTTCTTCCGCTTTTTTTTTCCTGTTTAGCTGTTTCAATTTTTTGTTTTTTTGTCTATCAATTCGTCATACCTACTATGCAGATTAAAGCTCATAAAATTTCAACAAAAACAATCGCGGGAACTGCAATTAACTCCGAACAGATTTGGATAAAAAGAAAAAACGAAATCCTTACAATCAACAATATATCAAATCATACTCAACCACAATCAATTGAGATATTCACGCTCGATAAAAAAGGGAAAATCAGGAATATTATAAGGGCTGAAAAAGCGTTTATATCAGAAGAGAATCAATGGCTCTTATTCAATGTCGATAAGATAATTGTAGATAGTAAAGATATGAAAAAAGTTAGAAACGAGACTTTAATTTGGCAAGGCTTTATTAATCAAAATGAATATGCAAGACTGACAATACCTCCCCAGGCGCTTAGTATATCGGCATTGATACGTTATCTTTCAAAAACTGAATTAGTATCAGTTGGTCAAAATTTATTTCGCTCGGAATTGTGGAAGAAATTAAGCCTCCCAATTACATTAATAGGAATGTCCCTTATCGCACTACCAATAGCGGGAAGCGCCTCAAGTACGCGACAGACCTCGAGAAGTAACTTATTAGCGGGCCTGTGTGCGATGCTTTTCTTTATCTTGCACCAAACAGTTTCTAATTTCGATAAAATACTTGGATGGTCTTCAAGCTTATCTTGGACTCTACCACCCTTTTTAATTATTTTTATTAGCCTAATCTTAATTAAAAAAAGTAGATTTTAATCAGGAAATTCTCTAGCAACCGTCCACGATCTTTTCGAAATTGTTCTATAGGAAAAGGAATTTAATTCTAGTTGTTTCAGGGTAGTGGAAATTTCAGATTGTTTAAGTCCACAGCCAAGTTCAAAAATACGATAACTTGACAAGTTATCGCCCAAACAAGCTGATGCAGATGCTGTACAAAAAACCCTAGTAGGATTCAGGCCGTTGAATTCAATATTCCGATGAAGATGTCCGTGGCAGATTAATGCGACCTGATAATCTGATAATAGTTGCTCTAACTGCTTAGTCATCTTCAAACTTTTCCTACGATTGATACCTTCGAGATAAGGTGGATGGTGCATAAACATACAGATTAATTTATCTTTGTTTTCAGCTAGAATTATTTTTAGTTTCGCAAGTTGTCTTGCGCCTAAGTCACCTCGTGCAGACCAAAAAGGCATGGGTTGGGCTGACATTAACCCCACTAAGGCCAAGTTTTTAAATTCTCGAACCCAGGGAAAATCGCTTGAAATTTGCAAAAATTCAGACCAATGCTTTAATAAAAACGCCAAAGAATCAGGTGCGTAATTATCATGATTGCCCGGAACAATCATAATCTGTAAACCTTCAAAATATTCTAACAGCCAATTCTTTGCTGATTGAATCTCAGATTCTGTGCCTAACTGAACTATATCTCCAGTGATTATCACTAAATCTGGCTTTTCTGCTTTAACATTATCAATTAAAAGTCGTAAAAATTGATTATTGTGCTGCAAATGACGTCGTTTTTTCCATGAAAATAGACCGAGCGCACGTTTCGAAAAATAATTTTTTGCAACCGGACTTGAACCATGCAAATCAGTAAGGTGGATAAAACGCATTGGCAACCCTTTTTCAAAAATTCCAATAAAGTTTAACATTTTCACCTAAATAATTGCTAAAATTACATTTATTTTTTAATACGAGCTACCGGCTACATCACAATGACAGAAAATTCTACAGAAGAAATACCTGATTACTTTGCCGAAAAGCTCCTAAACCAATTTGGTGACAGTACTCTAGCAATCATTTTATATGGCTCATGGCTAAGAGGAAAGAGGGACACAGTAGTAGATCTGTATATTATTGTAGACAGTTATAAATATCTTGATTCGTCATTAGATAAAATTTTGACCAACTTTTTTTCTCCTAATGTTTACCAGCAAGTGGGTGAAAATCTTGCGAAAGACTTTAGAGTAAAGTTTGCAGTTATTGGTTTAGAGCAGTTTAAAAAAAGAGTAACTAATGATTTTCACCCTTACTTTTGGGCGAGATTCGCCCAACCTACGCAAATCTTATATGTAAAAAATATCAAGATTAAGCAAGCACTCGAAGCGTCTTTTAAACAAGCTACAAAAAGGATGATTACAGAAAGCGTCCCTATGCTCCCAAAAAAATTCACTACCGAAATGCTGTGGGAGACCGCGTTAAGATTAACATACAGCGCTGAGCTTCGAAGCGAATCAGGAACTGCACCACAATCAATTATCAAAACATCCTTATCAGAGCTTAAATTATTAACCGAGTCAGTAGCATCAGAATGCTCTTTAAAAAACGCAAAAGACTTTTGGCTAAACGATACAAATAGAGTCGACTATCTAAAAAAAACTGCTATTTGGCAAACGCGGTTTTTCATAGGCAAAGGCCTTTCCATTATGCGTCTTCTAAAAGCAGTTTTTACGTTTGAGAACCCACTAGACTATCTAGTATGGAAAATAGAGCGACACACTGGGATAAAAGAAGAGCCAACAAAACTCCAACGAAAGTATCCTTTAATATTTTCCTGGAGCCTGCTATGGAGGCTCTATAGAAAAGGAGGCTTTAGATAAAACTAGGCAGCTTTAGATAGCCCAAGTTCTTTAGCTATCGATTTGAAACATGCCCCAATTTTATTAATTTGTTCAACTGAGTGAGCAGCAGTAACGCTACATCTGATCACCGCTCCACCTCCAGGAGCTGCAGGCGGTAAAATCAAATTAGTATATATTCCAGACTCAAGAAGAATATTCCAGAACTGAATCGCTACTTCTTCACTCTGAAAGGATACTCCAATAACTGGACTAGGTATTGGATGCAAATCAAGCCCAATACTTTCAAGAGCCCCGTGTAAATTTCTCGCAGATTCCCATGCATTCTTACGAAGATGATCTCCTTCTTTCATAAGTTTAATGGCACTTCTTGTTGAAGCAATAACAGCAGGAGAGGGAGATGCTGTAAAGATGTAAGGTCTGCTTGAATATTTAAATAGACCTAATTGAGGGTGTTTGCTCACACAAAAACCTCCAATAGTACCCAGGCTTTTACTAAAAGTGCCAACTATAAAGTCGGTCTTATCGAGAATATCTAGTTGATCAGCTAAACCCCTTCCATAACGACCATAAAGACCTAAAGAATGGGCTTCATCAACCAAAAGATAAGAATTATAACTTTCTTTCAACTCGGCAAACTCTCTTAGGGGAGCACAGTCTCCTCTTATACTGTACAAACCTTCAACAATTATTAAAGTGGAGTTAGCTCTTTCACCCAATCTTTGAAGCCGTTTTTCAAGGCTTGAAGGATCATTATGTTTGAAACGAAAGACTTCTGCTCCAGACATCCGACATCCGTCAAACAAACTGGCATGCGCTTCCGAGTCAATAAGAACAGCATTATTTTCATCCAGTAATGCAGCCATTGTGCCAAGATTGGCTGAATAACCAGTACTAAAAACCATTGAATATGGCATTGAATATAGCTCAGCAATCTCTCTCTCCAGTTCTAGATGACCGGAATAGGTTCCGTTTGCCATTCTAGACCCTGTGGTTCCTGTTCCTTGTGTCTCCAAAGACCTGATTCCTGCGTCGATGCAATCTTTACTAAAAGTTAAACCTAGATAATTATTAGTGCCAGCAAGAATTACTATTTTTCCGTTTATTAAAGCTTCGGTTGGAGAAACAATTTTTTCTAAAACCACTCCCGTAGGGTTTATCGGAAGTCCTTCTAGCTGTTTTTTTCTGCTTTCTGCTAACTCAAAGTTTGAAAGTAAACTCATAATTTTTTTTCCCTACTTAAATGGTATACCAATTCTGCCAAATCAGAAACTGTGACAACGTCAGCGAGGCTATCTTCCCCAATTACAATATCAAAGTGGTCTTCAACTTCGCAGAGAAATTCTATAATTTGCACCGATTCCAGCCCCAAATCGGCAACTAAAGCCGACTCTGGAGTAAGTGTAATATTCTTTTCGTCTACTTTTCTCGCCAGTGATATTACAGTTTTAGTTATCTCTGCTAATTCCATATTCGATGACCCATCACTCCAACGGGAATTTATTAAAACTCACTTGCATTACAGTTTAATGTAATCCTATTTTTTAATCTAGTTTCTAAATATTTTAAACTATTATCACAGCGCCAATCAGGATGATGTAATTCTTTTACTTTTCCTAATGTGAGCATAGGCTTATAGCCAACTATAACTGACAAATAACAATTAATAATAGCAATTAATTTTAGTACCTTTATTGGAATCGGAATCATAATCAGTCTTTTTTTTCCTCTTAATACTTTAATAATTTCGCTCCACTGATATCCATTAGCTTTACCGTCATGAATTTCAAACGTTTTGAATCGATATTTTTCAAAGTTTTGTACGACTTCGACAATATCAAGAGCAAGATCGTCAACATGCAGAATTGAAAGCTTCTGAAAAGATCTGAAAATATTAGGGCAGATTCCTCTAGCAATCATTTTAAGTAAAGGAGTAAGCGCTTTGTCACCAGGCCCATAAACGGCGGTGGGTCGCACTATCACCCATTTAAAAAGAGAATTACGCAAGACTTGTTCCCCCTTCCATTTTGAAAACGAATAATCTGACAGATTTGGCTGTCGAGCTGCCATGGAAGAAATTAAAATAAAACGAGGCTTCGTCGTAAATTTTTTTGCAAGGTTAATAAAATTTTGAATAGCATCAATGTTGGCAGTTTGAAAATCACCCGGTCCTCTTCCTCTAACAGATCCCGCACAATGAATGATTATATCGGCTTCAGAAAAAGCTTCGACCAAATTCGAGGTAAATTTAGAAATAGAGCTAACAATAAAAGAATGGTTTCGGTCGGACTCAAAGATTTTTTTTTTATTTTCCTCTCTGATAATAGAAACTACGAGGTGACCTTGATTTAGTAAGCCCTCGACTATGTTTTTACCAATGAAGCCGGTAGAACCTGTCATTAAGATTTTCAAGATGATGTAATTCCAGAGAACTATTCAGATGAGCCAACAGCTGTTGGACTCTTTTGATATCTGGCTAAGAAATCTTGCTTCGCCTTCGATCTAGACAATTTGCCTGAAGATGTTCGTGGTAGTGTTCTAGGAGGAACTAGGTTGATGAGGCATTTTACACCAAAATGCAAAAGGATTAATGATTGCAGTTGTTCAATCAACTCCTTTCTTTTAGCTGGATTACTTTCTCTTGACTCAACAACCATTACCACATTATCAGTCCCGATATCATCAGCAAAGGAGAACGCAGAAACGTTTCCAAAACGAACACCGGGTAAACTTTCCGCGAGAAATTCTAGATCATGAGGCCAAATATTTCTACCATTCACAATAATTACATCCTTACGCCTCGCAGTCACTACCACTTCATCTCCTAGCCTAAAGCCTATATCTCCAGTGTCCAACCATCCTTCCTCATCCAGGACCTCTTCGGTAGCGTCTTTGTTTTGAAAGTATCCAGACATGACAGAATCACCTTTCAAACAAATTCGACCACAAACATAATCTTCAAGCTCATTTCCGGCATCATCACGAATACTCATCTCAAAACTTGGGAGTATCTTACCGCAATTAACAAAGGAAAGAGTTGATTCGTTTGTTTTATGAGACGACGCCGAGATAAGCTTAGCTTCTCCAGTTCTTGCCATCAGATCCTTATCTAAATCCATAGCATCTAATCCCTCTCCAAGCGGCGCGAAACTTATAGCAAGCGCACACTCTGCCATCCCATAACATGGGACAAATGATTTTGGATTAAAATTCGCAGCTTTTAAGACATGCGCAAACCTTCTTAAAGGTTCTGGATGAATACGTTCCGCTCCCACACATGCAACACGCCAAGAGCTCAAATCATATTTGTCTTGGTCTGTTAATCTCAGTCTCTTAGCGCATAAAGCATAACCAAAAGGGGGGCTTGAGGAGATCGTTCCTCTATTTTCCGAAATTAGCTTGAGCCACAATCGCGGACGCATTGCAAAAGTTTTCGGGCTCAAGTAATCTGCAGACAATTGATTTGCCAGAGGCAATAACACAAATCCAACTAAACCCATATCATGATAAAACGGGAGCCACGAAACCATCCTGTCATCTCTATCAATTTTAAGACCATGATTTGATATATCCCTAAGATTGGACATTACACACTTTTGGGTTATCTCAACGCCCCTCGGAAAGCGAGTACTTCCTGATGTATATTGAAGGTACGCTATATCGTCCAATTTAAGAGGATTAAGAGGAGCTTCTGTTTCAGGCAAAGTTTCAAAATCCGAGGGCAACCCATATTTTACTAGATCTAACCTTTCGACTGCCTGTCTAAGAAATCCAAGATGAGATTCTGGCGCGATTGCAATGTCAGCACCACAACTATCCATCATTCTCTCAAGTTGCTCCACATAGGCCTTTCTAGCACCAATTTGAAATCCCGCTGGAAGGGCCACTGGAACATAGCCTGCATATTGACAAGCAAAAAAGAATTTATGAAATAATGGATTAGTTTCTGCTATAAGCGCAATACGGGCGCCCCGCTTTAATCCTAGACCAATCAGCTTTCTAGCTAACTTAACTGCCTCGAGCCGCAACTCTTTATAAGAAATTTTCGATTGTAGAGAACCGCTTCCATCGTAAAAGTTACAGCCTGTCTCGCCTTTTGCGGCATAGTCTAATGCTTCGGCTAAAGTGTCGAAGGAAGCATTTTTTAAAGGTAAAGAATGATTTAATTCTGTAGGATTCATCTAGATGTAAATAACATTATTTGCCAATTGTCCCCTTTCTTAATTATGCTGATGCTCACAATAAATCAACTAAAAAGCATAATTAACCCTAACAAGTATGTAAGTATAACCTTTTCGCTTCTTCTTAACAAAGGTTAAGTTACGAAGTTAATATATTATTTAAAATGAAAATTTTAAATAATGCGGCTTTATTTATGAAGTAGTCTTTAATTTATCCACAAGGTCTAATATAAAGTTTAACTTGCTGACACGGTGCAAGCTTTGAAAATGAGCGCCTAATTTATAAGAAATATTTTAAGTTATTGTTTTTTATATGATTTTCAAATTCAAAGCAAATTGCATTTTTCGTAATTTAACCAAAATAAAGTAGCGGCATGGTATATTGAGCCGTCACCATAAAGGCCAAAAGCTCTTTATTTCTAGTCGATTTACAGGATCCACTCAATCAAAAATACCGTGCAAATACCATTTCTTTAGGTTTTTTAAATCCTTAAATATCCAAAATAACCGATGATCACTATTTTTTGCGATAAAATAATCACGTGCCACCTCGTCGCCATCCCACCATCCGCTAACAAGCCTTTCTCTATCAGAGATTATCTCCAGACTACCTTCAAATTCTACATGCCCATTTTTTACTGCTAATCGCTTAGGGTTTTTGAGCAGCCAAGTTGGCCTGTGCTTTTTCCCTTTTATACTAAAAAAAACTCTACCAACAAAAGTATTTTTATAAGAAACACAACTTGAATCATAAATATCAAACGTTCTTTCTGGAACACACGAGGGTTTTGTTAAAACTTGATATACTATATTTGAACCATAATTTTCAATAATATCATTGATATATTTATCACTACTTTTTGAAACTTCTTTATTCTTTGATAAAAACAAATCTCTTGTTTGAAACGAATAATGTCTAATATCATTCACATATAAGCCGATCTTATCTGGCATTTCATCCAGAAACATTTTTTTTATTTTCTTTTTTGTTTCATTCAATAAAAATTCAGGGTCAGAAGCATCGCTATTTAATTTGACGCCCACTTTCTTTAATGATTTTTTTGAAAAAAAAAACCACTTTAACGCTCTAGTTTTGGCTGTTCTTTTTTTTAAAAAAATATTCAAATCATATAAAATTGAGCGCATACAGTTTTCAAATGAAAACGTATTGTCAGCAAGATCAACATTAACTAATTTAGCAAAAAAATCATAATTTACACTTGTTTGGGGTAGGTCGGAAACCCTGCCATACAATTGGTCAATTACTTTTAGAACATCTGATGAAAATCTCTTAAGAAGACCAACTCTAGGCAATCTATAAACATCGCCCAATGTCTTTACGCCTAAATCTAAGAATTTTTTTGTATCTTTTTTTTGTAAGCCCAGATAATTAAGATCAATCTCCGAAACAGTTGCATTTAAATTATTGATATCCCATACATTAGTATTTAGCTCTGATTTACCAATAATCAAAGCTGCACGAGGAGTCGGAGCTATTGCTATTTTTAAAGAGTATCTGTACTTCGCAAGTCGTTTGCTGATTAAATTAAAAATTTTTTCTCCCCCTCCAAATAGCTTTATGCTACCTCCTATTTCAACTAATATTCCATCCCTTGATTCATCAATAACGATTGGCGAGAAATTATTTAAATCTTTAAAAATTTTTTTTTTAATTTTCTGCTCTTGTATTTTATCTCTACCATATAAATCGATGGGCAAACCATAAGCCATCGACGGAGTCATACTAATAAAAAAACCTTTTTTTGCAGCGTTCCTATTTAATTGAGTAATAATAGACTCGCCATTTACATATTCATACAAAACGCTCGGTCTTTTTTGATACCCATCGCCACTCATTACTTGTAGAGAGAAATTCTCTATATAGACATAGCACCAAAGAGATTTGGTCAGTTTGGAAGTTATTAGATTAATATTAGCATCTTGCTCATTTTGTGAAACTGGGAGATTAAAATTACTTTTTATCATATTAAAATCACATGGTGTTTTTTTGTAAAACCTACAGTAGATTTTAAAATCTCTAGCTTTACTTTTTGTTGCTCTATATTTTTAGAAATAAGTTCAATTTTTATTTTTAAAATACTGGCAATTGTTTCTTGATAAAATTGCTCATCAGTTCGAATAATTATTGCTAAAGTATTATTTAACTGAGCTATTAAATTAAACTGTCGACTTACTTGAAAAGGTAATTTATTGGTCCACATCATGACTACATTACAGTCATTGAGATTAAGTCCTTGCTTAAATAAGTCATAAATAACACTTGTACGATTTTTAATCGATTTGCTAGGCTTAACTATAATAATATTACTAGAATTAATCCCTTTATTTGAAATACTTTCGTGGTACGGTATGTATGGAGGATCAAATAAAATTAGTTTATTATTTAAATAAGTTTCTTCTGACATTAAGGGCATCAAAAAAGGCATTACTCCTTCAAAAAATTTAACAGAAACTATGTCGACTAAACCTGCGCAAGGCCAGCCTTCTCCAGGTAGCACATTATCTAGCTGAAGCAACCCAGTGCTTCTAGTATTTGGGATATTAGTATTTAAGTTGCAAAACATAATTCTATCTACTAAAAATTAAATATCCAAACGTAGAATCCCAATACCGAGACCTTCAATTATAAATTCTCCATATTTTGAGTTGACTTCTATCCGATCAAAATTATCATTTTCAGGAATCAAATATATTTTAGAACCTGCTTTTTTAAACCTCTTAACTGTTACTTCATCATCAAGGCGTGCAACAACTATTTGATTATTACGAACGACTTTCGTTGCATGAACTACTAACAAATCACCATCACGTATACCCGAATTCAGCATACTCTCTCCTTTAACACGGAGCAGATAGTCTGCTTTTTTTTCAAATAAAAATGGATCGATCAAAATATGATTTTCTACATGTTCAATAGCTAAAATCGGTTGGCCAGCAGCTACTTGGCCTACTATAGGTAATCCAACATTTTTATTATTTGTCTTTTTTAAGACCTTAATGCCCCTTGAAACATTAGGAACAAGCTTAATGAATTCCTTTTTTTCCAGAGCTTTTAGATGATCTTCGGCTGCATTCAGCGACTTAAAGCCTAAGTTATTGGCTATTTCTAAACGCGTAGGAGGCATACCGTTTTCATCTATAGAAGTATGAATTAAGTCTAAAATTTGTAGTTGTCTTTTTGTTAAACCTTTAACCATTCAGCACCTGCTATAATACTGTTATTATAAACAGTATAATTTAAGAAATTTTAAAGTCAAAAGCAAGAATTAATTTATAAATGTTTTCTTAGCAGATATATCCACCCGTCTCATTTTTATTTATAATTTTATTCTTGATTATTTCTTGGTACTTAATAACTTGATGAAAGCAAATATCAAAGGATTACCCAGGCTTAAAAACGCTTGGGGCTACTCTATAAATGGATTTAAAAAGGCATGGCAACATGAAGAAGCATTTAGAATAGAATCAGTGATTTGTTTTATTTTATTACCTTTAAGCTTTTTTATAGGCCAAAACTTAATCGATTATATTATTTTAATAGGCTCCTTAGCTTTACTTTTAATTACAGAGTTATTTAATTCTGCTATTGAAACGTTAACTGACAGAGTAGGTAAGGAACAAAATGAATTATCAGGAAGAACAAAAGACATAGCATCATCTACTGTCTTCATTGCAATTTTTTTTCTTATCTTTGTCTGGATAGCACTGATTTACAAAAGATTATTTATTAATTAATTGGAAAAATTTAATGTCAGAAAACATCCCAACTAAGAATTTTATTCAAAAAATTATAGACGATGATATAAAAAACGGGCAGCAAAATCTAAAATTTAGATTTCCTCCAGAACCGAATGGCTATCTTCATATTGGGCATGCTAAATCTATTTTACTCAACTATGGCCTGGCAGAAGAATACGACGGAAGCTGTAATCTTAGGTTTGATGATACAAATCCTTCGACGGAAAACCAAGAATTCGTTGATTCTATTAAATCAGATGTAGCTTGGCTTGGGTTCAATTTAGACAAGGATCCTTTATTCGCCTCTGACTATTTTGAAAAACTCTATGAATTTGCCCACGAACTAATCAACAAAGAGTTAGCTTATGTCGACAGCCAAGATCAGGAAACTATAAAGTTGCAAAGAGGCACACTAACCAAACCCGGAATAAATAGCCCTTTTCGCAATCGAGACAAGGAAACCAATATCCAGCTATTCCAACAAATGAGAAATGGCGACTTCAACGAGGGAGAACATGTACTGAGAGCCAAAATAGACATGAGTTCTCCAAATCTGAATATGAGAGATCCGACAATTTATAGAATCAGAAAAATAACCCATTATAGAACAGGGGATAAATGGAATATATTTCCTATGTATGACTTTACCCAATGCCTGTCAGATGCTATTGAAAATGTAACTCATTCAATTTGTACCTTGGAATTTGAAGACCATCGACCACTTTATAATTGGGTAATTGAAAATATCGACCTTAATTGTAAACCTAAGCAAATAGAGTTTGCGAGATTAGATTTAAGCTTCACAATTACCAGTAAAAGAAAATTACACACTCTTGTCACTGAAAAAAAAGTGAACGGTTGGGACGATCCTCGATTACCTACCTTAAAAGGATTAAAAAAGAGGGGAATTACGCCAACTATATTGGAAAGATTTTGCAAACTGGTCGGGGTGACAAAAAAAGATGCCTTGATTGATGTTAGTTTACTCGAAACCTGCGCCCGAGATGAGTTCGATAAAAAAGCACCAAGACTTATGGCCGTACTTGATCCAGTTAAAGTCATAATAGAGAATCTGCCGGAAAATGAGGAAATAAGCATCGAAGCGCAGAATCACCCTAAAGATAAAACCTTTGGGACCCGAAAACTTAAATTAACTAAGGAAATATTTATTGAGTCCACAGACTTCGAAGAAAACCCACCGAAGAAATTTTTTAGATTAAGTGTTGGGAAGAGTGTCCGGTTAAGATACGGGTTCGTTATTACCTGCACCAGAATCGACAAAGATCAAAATGGAAATATTAATACTATTTATTGTAATTATATTCCTAAAACTCTTAATGGAGTCAATCCAGAGGGTCAAAAAATTAAAGGAATTATTCATTGGGTCTCAGCATCGGAAAACATGAAACTTAAGGTTAATTTAATTGATAGACTATTCAGTGTGGCAGAGCCTAATAGAGAAAATGATTTTTTAACGGCATTAAATCCCACTAGTTTAGTTGAGATGGCAAATGCAATTGGTGAAACCAATTTATTAGAATTCGTTTCCCAAACTGTACAGTTTGAGCGTTTAGGATATTTTACTGTCGAAAATCAAACCATTGGCTCAGATTGTTTGGTCTACAATAGAACGATTACTCTGAGAGACTCCTGGGGTAAGATGAAAAAAAATTAATTTTGCCCTGGTAGCTCAGCTGGATAGAGCGCACCCCTCCTAAGGGTGAAGTCGCAGGTTCGAATCCTGCTCAGGGCGCATTTACCCCATTCCAGCACCATCCAGCTTTATCCAATAAAACAAACTTATTGCAACGATATCAAGCACTTAGTATCTTATAGTATCAACTATCGTCCAGTACCAACGACGATCAGCTGACGGTATATTTGACGGTATATTTTTACCCAAGATTGAGCGACATCAATGGAGCAATAGCATAAGCCACAGGAAGTGAAGTGAAGTGAAGTAAAGTGAAACGACAACATGCCCTTAACGAACCTCATCATCAAGCAAGCTGATACGCGCGCTAAACCTTATAAGCTCTATGACGCAAAAGGATTGTATTGTTTGATTCATCCAAACGGTGGGCGCTACTGGCGTTACGATTATCGTTTCCGTCACAAACGTAAAACGATCGCACTAGGTACCTATCCCCGTATCTCGCTACGTGAGGCGCGATCGATCCATGAATCGATGCAGCGTGAACTCTATAGTGATATCGATCCAGGAGCTAAACGAAAAGCGGCGAAGCTAGAGGCGCGTGGAACGCCAACGTTCAAGGAAGCAGCTGAAGAGTGGATGAAACGACAAGCCTCTGACTGGACTGTAAAACATCAAAGACAATTGCGCTCGAGACTACAACGCTATGCCTATGCGATTCTAGGTGACATTGCGTGTGATGCTATTACTCCTCTTGATATTTTACGTGTGTGTCGTCAAGCCGAGCAACGAGGTCATCTTGAAGTCGCGCACAAGCTGCGTCAATACTGTGGTCAAGTCATGCGTTATGCGGTAGCTAACGGTTGGGCAACGCGCGATCCAAGTCCAGACATTAAAGGAGCACTCACCCCGAAGCCGACTCGTCACTTTGCAACGATACTCGAACCCTATCGCATTCGTGATCTACTCCTTGCGATCGACAGTTACGCATCTATTCCTACGCGTGCCGCGTTACAGTTACTCGCACTCACGTTTGTGCGACCAGGGGAGTTACGTCAAGCACGCTGGGAAGAATTTGATTGGACCGAGCGCGTGTGGCGTATCCCAGCTGAGCGCATGAAAATGCGTCGTCCTCATCTCGTGCCACTGGCCCATCAGACGATCACTATTTTACACGCCGTGCCACGCGTCAATCATACATCATTATTATTTCCAGGTATCAAGAAGCGTCATCAACCAGTTAGTGAAAATACTTTTGGTAAAGCGATTCGACGCTTAGGCTTTGCGAGTGAAGAATTTACCGCACACGGATTTAGGGCCATGGCATCGACACGATTGAATGAAGCGGGATGGGAAGGTGATGTCATTGAACGACAACTCGCACACGTTGAAGGTAACTCTACTCGTGCCGTTTATAATCATGCCGAATACTTAGCGCGCCGACGTGAGATGATGCAAGCATGGGCGGATAGTCTTGATCAGATACGAGTTTACCAATCTTCATTACACTCAATTCAAACCTTAGTAATCTAAGCGTTAAGTTATTCTAACTACTCTCACCAATAAAGTTTTTTTTATAAATAACCTCAATTACTGGGTTATCCACAGGGTGTGGATAACAGCATGTAAAAAAACTGCAAAAAACCCGCAAAAAAGCCAAAAAGTAACAATGCGAAAATTAAGAAATTGCCACAATGGCAAATGGACTGGTGATAAAATAATAATAAAAATAAGCGAAACAAAATATGAAGGAACGAATAATGGAACTAACCCGAAGCAAACGTCTGCCCGTACCAGGCTACAGTCGGCTGCCAACTGTGTTAAGTATTTTTCCGATCTCACGGAGTCGTTGGTATGCTGCTATTCAAACAGGTCACATCGAGCGTCCGGTAAAAATCGGTGAACGTACTGCCGCCTGGTCGAATGAATATCTTAATAGGCTACTTGATAGAATCGATAACGGTGAACAAATTGTTTAATAGCAGAACGCACGGCCTGGGGGGTCACCCCCTCCCCCACGGGACCCTCCAGCGTGGCATCGACGTTCACAATTCTTGAATCAATTTAAAACGAACTATAAAGCGCATCACTATGGCACGACACTGGACCAAAGCAGAACGTGAGCGTCAAGCAACACTCATAAACCAATGGAAACCTTGGCAATATTCAACAGGACCTCGAACGCGCCAAGGGAAAAAGTGTAGTGCATTAAATGCACAAAAATCGATTACCGCCCAAGATGTGGTTAGGTTAAACGGGTTACTTGTATATAGCGACGGCGCACATAAATTTAGGTAGCAAGCTAGCAATTGCTAACCGTAATTCCAAGTAGAGAATATTGCGACCAGCGTCTCACTTTTGACGAACTATCGATTACCGCATCGCCTCAACAATGCCCTTGGGAAGTTTAGAACAAATGGTCAGGTCATTAATCAATTTTCTCATCTTCAAGAAGCCGCTGAAATCTGGATTGCTCATCGCAAATTTTATTATCTGTCTTCGAAAAGTTATCCAACAATCAACAAATGTACCATCTAAAATACCAGTCTCAATTGGCGCTAATCTCATAGCGCTAACCTTGGTCTCAAAGGTTGTCCACCTATTACTGGGAATCTTTATGTTTATACTTCCTTCGCAAAAATATTGATTAAAAGGATGACCGCTCACTTGGAGTTCACCCTCTAACCACTCGATCTCAAAGGAATCCTCACCTGTTCCGAAACTAGATTCACTATAATAAAATTTACGTGGAAAAATAGCCTGCCTCCAATTCGATTGATAACTATTACTTTTTACCAACTAAAATAAATCTCATCGACATTTACTAAATCAAACTATCGACGAATCTTCAGTCTGACTTTTAAGCTCTGTTAATCTCGCGACTATATTTTCAAATTCTTCGATCCTGGAGTAACGAGAGGCCTGAATGTAGTCGGTTACACCTAATTCCTGGCACTCTAATAAATCATCTACTGCTTTGCTGTTATCATCCGGCAGACTTCCCAGCACCATTATCTTTGGAATTGGTTTTTCCGCTCTTTCCGACAGTACCTTTAACTGGGCCGCGAGAGGTTTTATCTTTACAGGATCTAAACCAACAGGCATCCACCCCTCGCCGCGTTCAACGACCCTACGAAGGGCAGCCTCCGTCATGCCTCCCACATAAATTGGAGGACACTTCGGCTTCGGCCGAAAATAAAAATCCTGTCCATTAAGGTTCACTACATCATTCTTTGAATTGAAACAGGTGCGCAAAAAATCTAAGCCTTCGTCAGTTAATTTTCCGCGCTTTCTTTTTTCCACCCCCAAAACCTTGTACTCCGCTTCCATCCAACCCGACCCTACGCCAAGCAACAGTCTTTCGTTAGACAGTTCTTGTATGCTTGCCACCCACTTTGCAGTTAGCAAAGGAGGACGATAGGGTAGCACCAGGACACTGACACCAATTTTTATCTCACTGGTTGCGGCCGCGAAAAAAGATAATACCGCGAGTGGGTCCAACCAAATTCCGTCAGACCCCTCGGACTCATCAGGAGGAATCGCTACGTGATCAACAGCCCAAATGTGTTCCAGCGAGGCTTTCTCGGCCATTTGCGCACTGGATAAGATAATATCTCGCTTGGCAGCAGGCCCCATGTTTCTTATAGCAGTGCCAATTTTCATAAATACCCCTTTTTAACTTACGAGAATTTGATTTGATAGATACCACATACGCCAGCTCCTATCACAACCGCTTCATAATCAAAGTAAAACGTAGAAGTATATACTGCTAAAAGCTAGATTTGATAAATCGAAGCTTTCACATCACCTTAACGGTTTCTCTAAAGGTGACAGATAGCACACCCATCTTTTACACTTTTGATTTCATAACGCTTCTTAATTTTCTCGACGTCAGACAACGTGCGACCATCAACCCAAGTGAATTTCTTATCACCTTCTGTCTTTTCAAATGCTTTCGCCTTCTCGTATAAATCTGGATGACGCTCTTTGAGCCCTTGCCATTCTCCTATCTGCTGGTAAAAACAAAAGTAACATCCAGAACGCGAACGCCATTCATAATACTTTGGCAAGCCTATGCCCGCGTCAGCTAGAATATCGTTTATATCCTCTAAACCCAGATCAGCGTCCTTGAAGGGATAAACGGGAATAATATTAGGCAACTCGGAAAGTGCTGGAGGCTTTCTTGATGTATAGCCTTCTCGATCTTCATCAGCACGGATACCAATATAACTGTATGCCTT
The DNA here is from genome assembly GCA_002704665.1 of Pseudomonadota bacterium. Taxonomy (GTDB): domain Bacteria; phylum Pseudomonadota; class Gammaproteobacteria; order Burkholderiales; family Eutrophovitaceae. Next base: position 21,253 of record PAHB01000116.1, on the reverse strand, counting down.
GTCCTCTCCCACATATTTTTCAAAAGGTATGATTTTAAGAGTGGATGTGCACCATCTAGCTCGAGGAGAAGGAAGATACCCTCCATAAAGCTCTTTTAACAAAAACTCAAATGCTGAGCGCCCCGGGCGCTTTCGTATGTTAAGCCCCTCTAGCGCATTTAATCTTTGAATTTTTTTTCCCAAGACAACTTCTAACTTGTCGAGATATTCATAAGTTTCAGGAAGCTCCGAGCCGGTATCACAGAACACGTATTCCGTCGAAAGATCGGGATATTCTTGCTGCATATAAATAGCAAGTGCCGTGGAGTCTTTGCCTCCAGAGACGCTCACAATATGTCGGTATTCATTTGTTTCAGAGTTTTCTATCGCGTCTTTGACTGTTGGCATTAGATAATGTCCCCTCTTCAGTAAGTGATTGTTGAAGTTCTAAAAGGTAACTCAGCGTGTCCGCCTCGCCGACCTCATCTTTCAGGGCCCCAGCCAATTTGAGTAATCTATTCCTCAACATCCGGCTCTTAAGGGTTTCCTGATTCCCTTGACTATTTATCAGAACTTCGGCTTCTATAGTGCTAATATTGTCATTAAATTTCAATCGAAATAATTGCAATATTTCATCAGACCAATGTTTAAAAATCTGGTTTGTAACTACTAGGCCGATTCTCTCAATTGCAGAACTTTCAGTTAAATAAGCCGAATTCAGACTCTTCAAAAGTAGATTTGCTTCAGCTGAGAGATTTTTTTCTTTAATTTGACCACCAACCTCACCTTGCCAGGATTTCAGTGTTTCAAGCAAATTGAGTTCCGTTTTAGGCACCCCATCATCTAAGGCAAGAATTATATGTCGAGTTGCCAGATTCTGATATGTTTTAGGAAGCTCTTCCATTTCTTTTTTAAGAGTCTCAAGTTTCAATAAGCGCTTCTGCACAGTTGCCTCCGTCCCTCCTAGTTTGAAAAGATCTTCAAGCAACAACTTTTGCGGATCATTTAATCGCCTTAAAGCCCGCTGTAACTTTCGCGTTTCACCCTTAATCAATCTAGACTCGCGTGCTCCTTTACCAAGCTCTACAACGCTCCAATCGACTACCGCTTCATGAGCAGTTTTCAACAATCCCGCACCCTCAATAGTGTTCTCTTCCCCTTCCCTAGAAAAGAGCGATATAATCCCTTTCAGAAATTCTTGCTTCTGCTCATCTATCTCAATTACAGTAAGAAAAAAGTCTTCTGGCTTCCTGCAAATATCCTCAATCTCTGAGGGCGTTAAATCATTGATTGAGTCCCCGTTGCGTCTTGCTATCGAACCCACATTCGGGAATGCCTTTAGCCCTGCGGCAAGTAAAATCGGGATTATTCCTGTTCGTAAACCAATAGGAGGACTCTCAAGGTGTCGAAAAAACTCTTTAAATTCTTTTTTTCCTTTTTTTGGTTGGGTAAGGAAACTCTCAAATTTCATCCAAACGTTTTTCAATCTCTGATTCGAATCTGAGATTTCACTGGGAAGCACGAAACGCCACCGTAACTCACTATCGGGTTCGCTCGGAATATATAGGCCGGTCTCTAGTAATACACTTCTAAAAATCGCTTTATCCGCGTTTTCCCCTTTGATTCCTAATCGCTCATGTCCGTATCGTTCAAGAATCCCGAGAGAAACCTTCTTGCGAGCACTCACCTGAGAGGCATTCGGAGTAAACCGATTAATCATCTCATTATTAATATAAGGCGTCTCTCCAAAAGTTAAATCCATGATAGACGATAATTTTTCGAGTAACTCAGACTGGCTTCGGATCAAGATATTTTCTCCATTATGATACCAACTGATAATGTTTTCCGGTCGCAACAAAAAATCGACCTGTTTCTCAAGATAGGCCAAAACGTCATCAATTTTTTGTGAGATTTCATCTCCTATTAAAGGATCTTGTCCTATCAATTCTTCGTCATTTGCTAGCAATCGTAGCGCTGACAATTCTACCGCCGCATCTCTTATCCCTGCGGGAAGATCGACGACCGCAAACAGTCTCCTCTTCTCTACCTCATCCTCGTGTAACTTTTCGATCACTTTCTTTCGATCATTTTCGTTCTCTACAAATATATAGTGAATTGTTCCGTCCACATTTGCTTCCATACCGAGACTTAGTCGGCCATATTCTTGTCCAATGAATAGACCACTAGATACATAGTGTCTTATGAAGAATCGGCGAATAGCATTTTGATCGTTGTATCGCACTGGTTTTATCGACGCGCATGGATACTCTTGCTTTAAAAATTCAATTAAATCGAGTCGTTGTCGTTCAGAAGCTTCTAAATCTCGAAGACGTTCTTTGAGATCAGTACTTGTTCCGTGCCACAAAGAAACCACATCAGTATGTGTGCGATGTAGAAGCAAATTCCGGTCCATAAGAGAGCGAATAGTTTGATCAACAGACTTTTTTGAGCGAGGACCTATGGATGCTACTGTGGAGAGCAATTTTGGAGTAACTTTAATACCTTTCTCTTTTAAAGTTAACCCGAGCAGGCTAGTCAGTCTCAAGATCGTTTTTTCTTGATCGGTATCAACCTTTGCACAGGCACTCTCTGTTTCGAGCCAAACGCGATTCGATCCGCCGACGCCACGATCCATCTCCATAGACGGAGAAAAATACTCATAAAGCTCATCAACTCCGATAGGCTTATCATGAGGAAAAGCTTGGAGAAAACTGAACATTGTTCGTTCATTTTGAGCAGTCCGCGCGGCTAACAGAGGTAAAAGATAAAAGGCGATTGGATCAGTGGAGCCAATCGAATCTAATAAGTTTATTAAGCGATCGATTTTAAAATCTGAAAAAAGCCGAACAGATAACAATCTTTCAGCAGTTGTCTTTAGATTTTTTTTTGAAGCGCCCGAGGATATTTGAAGTCCATCAATCACATCACCAAGCAACTCATAGATTTCAATAGTGTCGTCCGTATATGAGTAGCTTGTGAATCGACCGTTAACCTTATTCCACTCTTGCTGCTCGTTGGTAGGCAGGTTTTCTTGGTAGGAGTTAAAGGCACGGTGGGTGATTGTGGCAAAACTTATAGTAAGGTCCGTCACCCTAGCGATTTTCTCCGCGAGCTGTTGCACGATCGCTAAAGCCGGTCCTTGCCCATTCCCTACTAATTCTTCTAGATGTCGGCCAAACTCATCCCAGACTAGAACTATCCTATCAACTTTTTTCTTTTCAGCGAATTTCACTAAAGCCGTTAACAATTTATCTAATGCTCGACCTTGATTAACCTGCACCTCTTCTTCTTTGGACATGGTGAACGCCGTTGGAACTCGACCAAGTTTGTTGCGTTTAATCGCACTGACCGTGGCTTCTCGTAGGGACTCTACAAGATTAGGTTGGTAACCTTCGAGTGCTATCGCCATTCCTTTGAACTTGCTGGACATCCGCTCCCGAGAAAACGACGCTAAAGCAGGATCCACCGCAACCATGCGATCTGATACGGTATGGATTAGTAGTTCTGTATCATGGGTAGTTCTATTTTCAACGAGTTGTGTGAGATATGCACACGTAAGTGACTTCCCTGTTCCATAAGGTGCGATCACGGAATAAGTCCGTTCTCTGAAATCTCCCCGTAACAGCAATCGATTCAAAAGGGAAACAGACTTCATAGTCGGCCGAAAGTGTAGAAGCCGTTCAGGATATTCAATATCTTGAAGAATGTTTATCGATTTTAAAAATTGTATATTCATGCTCATTTACTTGGCGCTCATCAATATTTAAGCCGCGTTACGTGTTCGATTGCTATTAAGGTAAAAAGTTTTTAGCCAACATAGATCAAAATCCATGGTAATCAACCTTTCTCCCGCCTGATTAATCAAGTTGATCTTCTCCGATCCAAACTCAGCAATAGCTTCTTCAATCGTTATAACAAGAACGTCTTCATCTATCTTAAATAAAGAGCAAGTCGCCGCCACCGCTTCTTGTAGACGAATGTCAAACCCATTGTTAAATTGTTTAGCTAACGCATAACAAAGTATTTCTTTCGCAGTCGGAAAAGAAGTGTTCTTTTGAAACCGAAAGGCTCCAGACTCTTTGAAATGCTGTAATAAATTAAGCCGAATGAAAGGACAATCATTACCATCCTCAGGATCGGTCCTTTCGGCAGGTATCGACTGACCATAAGTTTGCAGAAGACATGCCACTTCCCGCTGAATAGTTTTTATTTGAGGAGGCCTTTTGTTCCCAACCCGAACGAACCGGTTTAGTTGTTCAATACATTGCGCTCGATCAAACTTATCTCCTCGAAAATTTTCAAAAAACCAGCACCAAGGCGATTCTTTATGAGTAGTCATATTAACGTGTAACGCCCACCAGGTCTCATTTTCGATGAAATACGGATCGTGTTGACTGATTAATTGAGCCAAGGGCGACAGTTCTACGTTGCCTGTTTGCGTGTTCTTTTCAATTAAGCCCGTAAGCTGCATCCAAAATTTAATTGACTTAACCATGTTGCGACCAACTCCAAGCTTATTTTGAGCGTCATCACTTTCAAAATTAGCCTGACCTGACTCCAACAGCCTGACTCCTTTATGAAGCCAACCTTCGCGTAAAGCAAAAGTCTGATGAGCTCCGAACTTCATCTTTGTTCCATTAGCTAGCACGAGTCATCCCCAATTTTTCTGTCATATCCTTAACAAAAAGCGTCTTTTCTACAATTCTTTCAACTGCTTTTATTACATCGTCTTTAGAATTCAAAGCGCTGAATGAAAAACGAATACTTGAATTCGCCTCATCTCTAGACAATCCCATCGCAGTCAGTACCGGGGACGCTTCAGGTATCGCACTCGAACAGGCTGATCCTTGAGAACAATAGATACCCGCCGAATTAAACTGTGCCAACAACACTTGTCCATCTATACCGGTGAACTGTAAGTTTGATGTATTGCAAACCCTGTTATTAATGTCCCCGTTAACTTTTACGAATGGCAATCTCTCGATAATCTTCCGCTCAAAGCTGTCTCTTAATTCAGATATTTCGCAAGAAATTTCAACCAAACTTTTATTTCTCTCATCAGCCGCGATACCAAGACCGACAATACCTGGGACATTCTCCGTTCCTGGCCTCATAGCTGACTCCTGGTCTCCACCGAGTACCAGACTTTTGATCAATTGACTACTTTTAGTAGCTAAAATACCAACTCCAGGTGGCCCATGAAACTTGTGCGCTGATGCTGTAAGGAAATCAACATCAACCATGTCTAATTCAATCGGAATTCTACCAACAGCTTGTGCAGCATCGCACAACAGAGGTACCTTATGCGCTCGACATAGTCTCGCAATCTCTTCTATCGGTTGGATAACCCCTGTTTCGCTGTTAACCCAGTGTAGCGCAACAAGAGTAGGTTTTTCAGTCAACAAAATTTGCTCAAGCTCAGCAACGTTTAGTCGCCCCTCTGCCGTCACATTCATTCGACTCAAGCGCACTCCCTGACTCTCTAAATAGTTACACGGTTTAGCAATAGAAGAATGTTCGATGGCCGTTGTAATAATGTGGTCAGTTGAAGGATCAGCAAAAGATCGAAGAACCATGTTATTCGACTCAGTTGCACCAGAAGTGAAAATGATATTTTCAGGTTCCGTGCCAACTAATTCAGCCACGTTTTTTCGCGCTAAAAAAACGGCCTCTCTGACTTTACTACCCCTACTATGGGAACTAGAAGGATTGCCAAATCCCTCTTCTAAATTTTTCATCATCCCTTGCCGAACTGACTTCAATGTTTGAGTGGTAGCATTATTATCTAAATATATGTCGGTCTCAGACAGCGATGAGTCGTTCTTAATGTTAATCGATGACTCTTCAAAAAGTGAAATCTGATTAATGACAGCATTCTGTTCAACCTGTCGACAGTAAGCCCAAATTTTTTCGACTTCAGCGTCAGTATAGTAAACTCTTCTGTTTGGGAGGCTATGTCCAGGCGGTATCAGCCCTCTCTTCCTCCAACGCCATAGCGTTTGTCTCGTAACTTGCAACTGCTTTATAACAGATGAAGTGGGATGGTATACTCTTCCCTGAATCTCTAGTGGAGCATCACGTAACAACTTGTAACATCCGTAAAATCTAGTTAACTTAAATGCAGTTTAGCTCTATTCCGTAAAGTCTACAAGCAGCGGTCTCAGATTGTTATAAGTTACTGTTATTGTTATAAAAAAATTAAAAAAAACTAAAAGGAGCTTTTAAGTAAGAGAAGAGGCGCCGGTTTATGTAGAATCCGCGTAACGTTCTCACAAACAAGACCAATGGGTGAATTAACTGGAAAAATTGTCGGAAACCGCAGATATTTCCATATTTGCGCCATAGACTCAGAAGATTTTGACAAAAATTTAATTGAAGCACTTATTCAAGCTGAAAAACTTGCTTCGGTCGAACGAGGCCGGGCATTCAACGTATTCTCCGTCGATAAGGAGAAACAAAGCTTTTCTTTACTCAACTATCCAGATTTTTTCTCAGAGGGTTTTCCTGTATTGAGAGAATCATGGACAGTTAATCTAGCCAAGGAGACCGCGTCTTACCGAACCTATCAATATTCTTATAATCCTCCCATTCTTCATCGTAAAGAGTTGCTTCTCCCCGGAGATCATCCTCAAAAAAATCTTTTTAGTGAACTTACAGAGCAAGCTGAAGCGATTGGGCTTTTCGAAAATTCCGTAAGTATCGGATTCTTGAAATATTGGGAAGAACTTATTTTTGCAAAGGGCTACCAAGTAATAGAGCATCAATTTTTACCCCTAGGCAATGAAGATGCTCCGGAAGTTAACGACTCTATTTCAAATGACTGGCAGTCGGCGCGTCATCGAACTGCTATGGTTCGTTACAACTTTTCCGCGCCTATCCAAAGTCTATCAAGACACGGCCTTATCAAAAATGAACTCACCTTATTTGATTACGGTTGCGGTAAAGGTGACGACTTACGAGGATTAGTCGAAAACGGTATACAAGCAAGCGGTTGGGATCCCTATTATGCTTCTGAACAAAACCTTCAATGTGCAGATATTGTAAATCTAGGTTTTGTAATTAACGTCATTGAAGACCGTGACGAGCGAATAGAGGCTTTAACCAACGCATATAAACTGGCGAATAAACTACTAGTAGTGTCAGTTATGCTATCAAACAGCAGCAACAAAGGGGGAGATGCCTTTGCAGATGGAGTTCTCACAAAGAGAGGCACATTCCAAAAATACTTCTCGCAAACTGAAATCAAAACGTTTATCGAACAGGTAACCGGAGAGGAACCAATTCCAGTCGCACCGGGTGTTATTTATCTGTTTAAGGACAAAGAGTTTGAACAACGGTTTCTAATCGATAGACAGAGGACCAAACGTAATCTTTTGCATGCACCGCGACACCGTTTATACGCGAACACTAAAACCAAAGCAGATCGTCTTTTAGAAAAGTACGAACAACATAAAGAACTATTAGATGAATTTTGGCTTTTGTCACTACGATTGGGCAGAAAACCACACGAAACAGAATGCGTTAACTTAGACAATCTCATTTCAGAGTTCGGTACAATTAATAAAACCTTCCGTTTACTGCGAGAAATAAAAGGCGACGAGGTTCTGGAAACAGCCAGAGATTTAAAAGTCGACGATCTTAAGGTGTATTTAGCGCTGAATATTTTTCAAAAACGTCGTCCTTACAAGACAATGGAAAAAACACTACAGCTAGATATAAAAACTTTTTTTGGTTCTCTCAAGGCAGCGGAATCCGAAGCTCGCAAAATACTTTATGAGATATCCGACACAAACCTTATTGAGCAAGCATGTAAGGAAGCAAGTGAAAAAGGTTTAGGCCGATTAATTGAAGGACGATCTTTAGAGCTACACGTTTCTTTGGTAGAACAACTCGCTCCCATTTTACGAATTTATATTGGAGTTGCATCATTGCTGTACGGAGATTTTAAGAATGCTGACCTCGTTAAAATTCATATCTTATCTGGCAAAATCACATTATGCCGATTTGACGATTTCCATAATCAAGCACTTCCGATAATGAGAGAACGAGTGAAAGTCAAACTCATTGAACAGGATATTGAATATTTTAACTATGAGGAGGTTCAAGATGCGCCTTACCTATATTTAAAAACACGTTATATCAATGAAGAATATCCTGAATATTCTAAACAACTTGCATTTGATGAGGCTCTTCAAGATTTAAAGATATTTAATTTTGATCAGTTCGGACCAAAAAGAAACACTTTTGATTCAGAACTTAAGCGCTATAGATGGAAAATCAACAATTTCACTCTATCAAGAATTTTAGATATACCAAATATCGAAGACAAATGTAGTAATAACTTCCGCTACATTGACCTTATAAGATGCGGAGAGACCCAAGCACGCACTGGATGCGAGAACCTTCCTGAACAACCCGAAACATATAATGCTCTTGCTGACTTATGTCGATTTATTCTTGAACCAGTTGTCGAATATTTCGGAATGATAGAGTTAACCTACGGGTTCTCATCCATGGCACTTTCTAAACTAATCAAAACTAGAATCGACCCCTCGCGGGATCAACATGCTAGTTATGAAGTAAAAAAAAATGGCCGTCTTATTTGTGAACGGGTTGGAGCTGCAGTAGATTTTTTAGTTGCCGATGAAAACATGTTAGAAGTAGCGCAATGGACGGTTAGCAATACTCCTTTCGACAGACTCTATTTTTATGGGAACAATAACCCTATACATGTAAGCTACGGACCCGATAACAATCAGCAAATTGTTTTGATGTTAAGTGCATCGTCAGGAAAAAGAGTCCCTCAAGTAAAAAGTGCCGAATCGTTTCTCGCTCTTACCTAGATATCGAGTTTTTTTAAGAAATTGACTTAATAACATTTACAGCATCAAAAGATAAAAAGCTTTCCCATTTCTAAAAACGATACAAAATATACAGATGCAAAAATATCTGATTAAACTTATATTTGTCTTTTCTCAGAGCTCCTGTTTCGGCCAATCGTGCTAAAGCCAATAGAAAGATTTCAAGTTCAAAATTAATTTTTTTCCTCAATAATTATTAATAGGATCACTTAGTATTTAGTGATTAGTGAGAGTTTCTATCAGTAACTCAGCTTTTCTACCCCACTCGTTTCGAATCTTTTGTAACTGTTGATGACCTAGTTGATTATAAAGAGTGTCTTCAGCACGAAAGTATGAGAGCAACAAAGCTTGCAAGGCTTGAAAAGCTCGTTGATCTTCACTGTCTTTTAACGGTTCATAAAAAAATCGATAAAAGGGGTGAGTTCTATTGATTTTTCCTACAACACCTTGACCTTTAAACTCAACATCTAAGAACGTGGTGCCAGGCCAATTATCTTCAAAAATATCAACAATGTGGTTAAGGCTGTCTTTAGCTCGACGTTCCGCGTCTTCAGGTTCTAATTCCGGCTCTTCGCGAAGAATCAATTCAATTTTCTCTTTTAACTTCTGATCCTCGGTTTTTTCTGCAGCAATCTTTTCAGATTCAGTTTCAACATCACGATCTTTATCCTTAATAATATCCGTAGCTACCTCAGGTAACGTTTTTACATTTACTTTTTTGTTTTTGTTGCGGGTATTCGAACCTCGCTTTCTAATTGTGTCTCGAGCAGTCTGAAGAAAGGTTGTAATGACTCTGTTTACAAATAGGAGGGCTTCCGCAGCGTTTTTTTCGTTTTCATCTCCATTTTCTAAGTCTTCCTCATAAGCCTCTATTTCTGATTCATCAAATTTTTTAAATACCGTAGCATCCTGTTTGTTGTTAGTTATGCCGAAATACTGGTCAAGTTCTGGTGGAATACGCACTTCTATTCCCCACCATCTTTCTCGCGGATCGTCGATAGTAAAACCGAAATCGCTTAATCTAATTTCTCTACCGGCTCTCACAATACTTATACCCAGGTTATCTCCATAATGTTTACCAATAGGTTGTCGGCCAACATCCTGATCTCCTGCTTGGCCTTTTTGTACTTGGGGTTTTGCAATAGTTGTGATCACTTCAATAACCTGTTCCGTCCCTTTTGGACATTGAACTTTCTTTTTCTCATTTTTTAACAATTCGTTGGTCGCTTCATCTTCGTAACCAGGAGTATTATTTGGTTTAAGAAGATAAATTGGATCGTTAGCTCTGAGTGTTTTGGTTTCTACGCCTTGCTTTTGTGGATTAAAATATGTTGCAGTGATATTTCTCCTAGTTCCAAGATTATCATCGTCATCCATAAAGTGACGAAAAATACGACAAAGGTCTTTATTTAAATGATCAAGTAACGTAGGCGCCTTACGAGGACGAATCCTATCCAATTTAGTCCATACGACTAGCGTACCAGATGGAGGTAATTTATCAGCAACAAAGTGTTGAAATTTATCAGGTATATTTGTTTCTTTAGGTACTTCGACCTCATCAGAGTTAGTATCAAATGCTTCGTCGTAATCAAGATAGGTATGTAAGGGTTTGTTACCATCTTGCCAGCTATATATATCTACCCTCTTGCAAAAGCCAAAGGTTGCGCCCTTTAATCCAATCCCATATTTACCCAAATCACTATCTTGCTCATTGTTTTTTTCATGTTCTCCTTTTACACTCAAGCCCATGACAAGACAACGTTCAAGGGTTTCTCTATTCATACCGTGTCCATCATCATAAGTTCCGATTGCCGAAATATTTTCACTATATCTCTGGTTTTTATAAATATCCTCGGTTCCTATTCCAATGCGTATCTCTTTAGCACCAGCGTCAATTGAGTTATCGACTAATTCCCCTATGGCGTAGGACGAATTTTTATAACCTTGATCGCGTAACATTCCCAAGACTAACCTCGCTTCTACTATTTTAACCATTCGGGTCTCCTTTAATCTAAAAAATAAGTGCTCGCCATTTTAATTGATGGCATATTTTCCATATTATCTTCTACCATGACTACTTTGCATTCCTGAGTACCGCCAAGTTTTAAACCTCGCAGACCCCTCCCTATCATTTGAGCATACAAAACCACAGATAGCGTGGGCCGCGCTATCAGCACCGCATCAATCTTCGGATCGTCGAATCCTGTGGTTAAAATATCGTAATTAAAAAGTATGCTGAATTCTCCGTTTTTAAAATCTTCGATATTTTTAGTTCTTTCGACGAACTGGTTTCTATCAGATACTGCTCTCGCCTCGTAACCTTTGTCTGTAAGGAAGATGCTCATTAAAATAGCAGAATCCACACTCGGTGCAAATACGATCGTTTTCCTGCCTTCTTTTGCCAATTCAAGTGCTTTCGCAATTACCGTTAATCTTCTCTCAGTATCATTATCAATTCGCTTTAGCACATTTGAGGGTATCTCAAGTTTTCCAAGATATTCTGTCTTTTCCTTTCCAGACCACGTTTGCTTCGATCCGGGGATTGTCTCAAAAAGCGTGCTTGAAAGGTATCCCTCTTGAGTTAAAAAATTTATTGGATCATCGACCTCTTGCCCTTCATTATTTCTAAAACGAATAATATTGTTTTCGAAAAAATTATGGAGTTCTTTTGTTTCATCTGAATCTTGACCAATATGATGTCTACCCGGGGTAGCAGTTAGACCAATGACTTTTGCACTTGTTTGAGCGAGCATTTCAATAACGGCCCTGTAAGTATCTGCGATTGCCATATGTGCTTCATCTACAAAAATTAAACTAGTCTGATTGCTAATCTTCAAAAGAGCACTAAACTTTTCATCATCATTAGAATTTTTATAACTATTGGCACTTTGAAAACTGGTAACGAAAAAATTACTTTTGTCATCGACGATATTCTCTATCGAGGTGTAATTACCCCAAAATCTATGCGCTTGAACTGAGCCGTTACCTTGATTTTTCCAACAGCGCTCAAATTCCTCAATCGCCTGATTACAAAGTTCATTTTTATTTGCAAGCCATACGACAGAGGTAGGTTTCGGATGGCAAGCCCTAAAATAATCAACTATGATCGACATCGCAGTAGTTGTCTTTCCGGAACCTGTGGGCATATGTATAATGCATCGCCTCGACTTTTTATCTCCTAAAACTTGAGTAGAAACAGCTCTTCTTATCCAGTTTTGATATGGATGGAGCGAACGCTCCTGCTGAATCGTTTTGCATGACCAAGGAACAGCAGATGGTACTTGTACTATAGGGTAGTCCAACTGACAATGCCGTGCTAAATCAGCAATCAAGTCCTGGTTACCTGCTATAAACTTTGCTTTCTTTTGTCTATCCCAGTTTAAATTGTCTAAAGCGCCACGCGTATCACTTAGTTTTTTTCGAATATCCTTACTTTTCTCAATAATATGTATTCCTTTTACATTGGCCAACAAATTAGCTAGCGATAATGAGTCAACCTCCATACCTAGTTTAAACATTCCTTCAACCAAGTCCTTTCCTATTGCATCTTGCAAATCAGTTATAGACAAATGACTTAAAACAGTGCTTAATTTCATATACTTATCTTAATATATTGATTTCAAAATATAATCCCAAGTATTACCTATGAAGCAGATCGTAACAACATCCGAGTTCAAAAAAATTCTCAAAGATGCTGTTAGTAAGGAGAGTGATGAGATTTTCATTGCTTCGTCCTTTATTCAAATCGAAAAATTGAAGTGACTTTTATTCGAAAAACAGCATGCTGAAAATATTTTCATTGTAGGTCGTTTTCTTTTGAATGATTTTATTTCCGGAGCCTCCGATTTTGAAGTAATTGAACATAGCCTCAGTGGATAACTCCAGTATCGAGTTCAATGTTACTTTGACAGACCTATATATCTCAACGACTTGCAACCGCCTCAATAGCACCGTGTAACAGTTGATCTTGTCTCGTATTTACTCTAGTGTTAACGATTACGTTGGTGGCAAACTGAAGGGGATGGCAGATGGCGAGTAATAATTTCAAATACAAACTCAGTTTAATAGGTAGCAATATGGAGGTTTCCTTAAAATCATACCTACCAGAACTTGATATTCCAGAGCAAGATTCATGGGACGATTACCCCGGGGATACCATAGATGAATACGTTGCACAGGAAATTGATGGAGGTATTTTACTTACAGAGCTTGTTGCAAAAGATTAAAAAAATATTACTGTCGAGGGACATGAAGAATTTCCACTTTCTGATATTTTGGAGGTTGATGCGCGTGAAGTGCTACTAACTAATGAACCCGAAAAATGGTTTAAAGATAAAGTCTTATGCAGAATTGGGGAAGGAAAAGGTGGGCTTGGAAGTGCATTCCTGGAATTAGAGGAACCATTCAACATAAAAAAAGTGTTTATTACTAGTGTAGAAACGTCCTATGGAAATTTTATGGAAAAAATTTTCTATGATGGAAAACAAATCGTATTAGACGATACGGAAATTAATTTTGGGAGCTTCTCTATGCAAGTAAACTTGAAATACAGGTCTGAAAAAGATTGGGATTATCCGTCTAGAACAGAATCTTCTGTTAAAGAATTCTTGGAAGACGAACCCCTTTGGTTTCAAGATTGATTTGTTCTCATATTGGAGAAGCACTGGATGGGATGATTTCTACATGAGGTTCATTATTTCTAACCGTCTATAAATTTCAGCAAGTATCTCTTCTCAAGTTCTTTCGTTGTGGATATCTATTTGAATGGGTTGAATGTTTCTCGGAAGAAATTGAAGTAATCCAACATCAATATACAAAAAGCTTACATCTAATAAAAAAGCAAATAGATAATAAATAAATTGTATTATGGTTAAAGAGAAAATCAGTCACTGTTTAAAATAAGGAGCAAAAGCTACACACTAAAGAATCTGTTTTAAAGGTTTTGTAGTTGACTTTGAAAAAAAATATTGATAACTTTAATGAAGNGCTAATTTGAAGCTCAGCTTGCAAGCGCTATATAAAATTGCTAAAGCGGGATGTAAACCTACTTTAGTATAAACTGAGTGGGTTTTTTTTTGCCTGTAATTAGGCACCGCCGATTTATTACTTTACTTGCTGGCGGCAACATAAATGAAGCTAAAGGAGATGTTTATGGCTATTTTATCAACTGATCAGGAACTATCGTTCCTGGAGAATAACGTTCGGGTTCGATCTAAATCTGATTCTGAATTTATTATTTCAATTATTGTTACAGGGCCTTTGGGTGCCTATCAATTCCATTTTGCCGAATCTGGGAAAAGGCTAGCGTCTTGTTTTAGGACTAATGCTTACGGAGGACGCTTTCAATTTAAAGAGAGCGAGCCTGAACTGTGGCGAAGGTTCAAATATCAGCTAAGTCTTGTTGAAAGAGATTTTGGTAGAAGTGCCGTTTCCGAACGATTACCAAACTGGCTTAAAAACCTAAAACAACCCATCAGTAACACACAATAAAAGGAGTATTAATCATGGCAAAATTTACTTGGAAACAAGCAGAGGAGGATGATCCGATCTTTAAACAAGGATGGGTTCTATCATCACCTAATCTATCGAAACCTAGACCAACACGTACTGAACGTACAGAAGTCGCAGACAAAAATGGTACGGATAATTCAACAAACGCAGACAACACCGAAGGAGAGAACAATGAAATATACATTAACAACAGCAACAGAAGACAGTCCGATTTTCAGACAAGGGTTCGTAATATCGCCTCCAAATTATGGTCAGGTGTTAGAGCAATCAAAAGCAAAATCCTTAGAAAATAACGATGAGCAAAAGGGAATATCATCGCAATTTATAAGAACTGCTTCAGATGATAAACCGGTTCTTAACGAGGATTCAGTCGTTGCTAGCCCCATTACCAAAAGCAATTCAAGTAGCCCGGGAAAAAGCTCAAGGTTAAAAAAACCTTTTCGTTGGTCAAACCTTTTGATTAATTTTTTTCGGATAAATTTTTAAGCAGTAAGAAATTAAAAGGAGAACAATAATGCCTCGTGGAATCAAATGGGACTACAGTCTCTATATCGAGTCACACAGCGTTGGTAATAGCCAATGCTGGACGCAATATATTGGTAGACAAAAATCAGGTGTCTTTTGGATTGGGCGATATAGCTGGGAAGGTGGTGGCACTTGGTCTTGTGATACTGTCGGAGACTTTATCGATGAAATAGAAAATCTACCTCACTGTTATGTTGATCAGTTTTATCGCTATTTCCTCACCAATAGAAAATACCAAGATGCAGTCACCATGATGGAGTGGCGTAAAAAAAATATTCATGTTTTTGATGGTGGCGATCAGCCTAAATTGATGATGACTAATTTAAATCACGACTAACCACTTTATTAGAAATAATGTCAAAACGTTGAATGCAGTTCGCTGCTTGAATTTGCCAAGCTATAAATATTTATTCTAACCCATCGAAATATTTATATACTAGACCAAGCGACAATCTGTCGCTTGGTCTAAAAGACTAACGAAGAAATTAGGATCATAATTACTAATCTGTAATTAGATATCGAGCCATGGTGACACTTTATCCCAAACCAATCCAAGTAAATTTTTTGAGCGTCGTTCAATATTATCTCTATTCCATATTTTTCCTTGATTACCAAAAGAATATATTCCTTCTAATCCTTCGATACGATAATTTTTTTCTAGTGAATCAGGAAGGTTCACACCATCATCTAGTGCTTCTCGTTTTATTGTGCTGGCTTCTTCATCCGTTTTCGAACTGATATAACCGTAAGCGTAATATTTCTCTTTCCAGCTAAAATTTCCTTTTTCCCCAGCATTACCTAGTACTGAATTTACATCCTGTGGAAGCAAAGTTAAGTTGCCGATCGTGTTGCAAAGGCTCGGAGTGTGATAAATTTCTGCTTCCCATCCTTTCGGTTGAAAACTCTGAGGGCTAACGTGCTCGATGGTCTGGAAGTCTCTTTTATCTTTTGCTTTCCAATGGTTCAGCGTAAATGTTTCTCTCGAATTCTCTCGCGCACGTTTCAAAAATAAAGGATCAGATTCGTCCATAACTGAATTTTCAAAGGCAAGCATAAGTGCAACCTTAGCTATCACTTTGCTGTGAGTGTAAATTGGCACTTGACTACACTGTGTTATCCACTCTTCCCTATCGAGCTTACCTATTTTACGTTTGAGCAGTGATTTAAATTCATCTTGTAGTTTTATAATATCGAGAGGATGGCAATTAGTAGCCTTTATACAGAATCCCCTCTCATCTTTGATCATTAGCTTATTGTAATCATCATCAATGCCGTCTGTCGATCCTGTGACAAACCGCCTTAAAATACTAAAAGCACTGACTGCTTTAACAGCTCCCTCAAAAATTTTCCGATCTTCTTCCTGTCGTGATTTTTGGTAAAATTGGACTAAAAGTGGAACCGTGACCCGATGTTTAAAATCTTTCAAGAATGCTAAAAGCACTTTGGTTTCTTCACTTAAAGTTTGGTCATCGTTATTAAACTCACATTTCCTAAATTCTGGTTTTAGATTAGGCCAAAATTTATCTAAGTATTCAGCTAATTGCTTTTGATGCTCTAGAATGTGATTTAAGTCCGCCACATTTTTTGATTCTGAAATGCGATCACTCAGGTATGTATGCTGATCCTTAAAAGCTTTCCCGCATTTATATCCTGTCCAGAGCTTAGCAAAATCGATGATAAAATCAGGAGTGAGTTTAATAATTCTATCTCTCTGACTCTTAGTTTTTTGAGTTCCATTCAGATAAGCTTCGATTCTTTTGATCGATCTATCGACCCCTAGTGTTTCTTCCGGAGTTGCTGGTAACTTTTGTATTTGGAGTTTAATCGCGGGCTTCATTGTCTCAAAAGCTGTTAACGATTGGCCTGTTGTGTTGAGCGCAGTAAATATGCTTAAAGCGTCTGCCTCGTCTCCTTCCGTTCTCACAACGGTGATAAGTGTGCGGAGCATCACAAAATCGACAAACGCGATTGTAGCTAATAATGTTGGCAGATTCAGATCCGGATTATCGAGATCACCCTGGTTAATCTCAATGGTTTCGTCACTTCTCCAGATTATACCCGCAAAGAGTTCACTATTTTGGTTTTTAAATTCTTCTATCCAACTACGGTCCAACCGGCCATCATTAAACAAATCATCTTCAACAAAATTCTTTATATTTTTAAATGCATCTCTTACTGCCTGATTAGATTGGCCAGGCAAAGAATTAGTGTCCAGTTCGAATGTATTGAAAGCTCTCAAGCCATGAGTATGATACAATTTTAAAAATTTTGAGATTGGGCTATCGAACGTACCGTTTTCTGAATTCCAAACATCTTTTCCTTCGCGTATTACGCTTGGTTGTTCATACTTGTTTCGAGATGAGTCACTAGATGATACCGTGTACAACATTTCTAAGAGGTCATCTCTTCGGGTCTCAATATTAGATAAAAGCCCGTTCGCTTGCAAATTCGCAGGAACTGAAGCTTTATTTTTCTCAAGTTCGGTTTGTAGAGTTCGGAGTTTATTATCGAGTGCCGCCAGCAAAATAAAAAGAGTAGTTATTCTTTGTTGCCCATCAATGATTAGGTCATACGTCTTAGGTAGGTTGCCTGCTGATATCTTAGGGTTCGTAGGATTCTTCGGCTGATTAGATCCGAAGCCCGCTAGAATGATACAACCCAGATAAGCAGAAGCTTTCTTGTCTCTAATTATATTCTTACATCCATCTACAAGTTCACTAAGTAGTGTTTCGATGTTGTCCTCATCCCATCGATACTCACGTTGATAACTTGGAACGTACCAGCCGTGTTTAATGTGAGCTGCCATAGTTGTTAGGTTTTCGGTGCTTGATTGATATTTCTGATCTGGTTTAAATTCCATCTGTTATTAACTCGACTTAATCTTAAAATTACACAACATTAGCGTAATAGTGCAAATAACTGCAAACTTTTTTTTATAATTTATCAAACTACGATAGCTTAAGAGGTTTTAAAAACAGTTAAAAAATTTGAGGCTTAGATACGGATCATCTATTTCCTTGAGGATTTGTTTTAAAAGCACGTGACGATCGTTTAACTTTGCCCATAGAGGAGTAAAACCTAGGTCTCATACTCATCATCCATAAAAATACCCTTAGGATATTCCTCGCATCTTGTTAGATCATTAAGAATTTTCCTAGGTTCTTTATAACCAGGAAAATTAGGGTTAGAAATTTCAAACTTAACCAACTTATTTTTAAGGTTTAACTAAGGATGATCAACTAAGAGTTTGGCAAATCGACAAATATATGCATAACTTTGTGATTTATATTAATACCCCCTTGATAACGTGCAATCTTTATAACGCAAAAGGCTGGACTAAAACGGATCATAAAGACAACAACTGGATAGAAGAAATGATAGATCAGCTATTTCATTCATATTGGTAAATCTTACTATCTTTTCCATGTAAAATTCTTTAATTTTTTTACCTTGTCTATAAGTATAATTCTTACCAGCCTCCTTTTTTCCTTCTGTTCTTACAGTTAGTTCTAAAGTTTATCTGACTCTACATCCTCGTAAAGATTTATCTATCGTGTAATCAACACAACT
This sequence comes from Pseudomonadota bacterium, assembly GCA_002704665.1. Classification (GTDB taxonomy): domain Bacteria; phylum Pseudomonadota; class Gammaproteobacteria; order Burkholderiales; family Eutrophovitaceae. The sequence continues at coordinate 2,807 of PAHB01000116.1, read as the reverse complement.
TGTGTTAGAGTTATAAGGTGAAAAAAAATTTAAAAGAATTAGGTTTCCGATATTCAGGCACTGACGCTAACACGGATTATATCTCAAATAGAGAGCTCTATGAAGCATCGAAAGATTGTTTGTCCTACCAAATAATTGAAACCGATAGAAAGAAATTGTTAAGCGTTCTATCTAAATTAGATGCTTGGAGGATTCCAAGTTTAGAAGAAACTGGAAGGATTAACGGAGAGAGAAGTTGGACAAAACTAGCAAAATACTTTTTTGGATTCTTGATGTTTGGAGAGAAAACATTTGAATTCGAACTTTTGCTCGTCCTCAAAAACGATATACCCAAAGCGAAGTTTGAACATTATGATCTAATTCTTCTATATATTAAAAAAACAGTCCAGATAACTTTCTTATTTCTGATGGTCAAATCATTAGTGTAGAACCATTATTACATGACGTAACATTAGGAAACGTTTGGGGATACATACAGACTGATAATGGTATCGAAGGCGTTGAGATTTGCGCCATAACTGAAAACCTACACGACTGGAAAGATCCATCAGAATTTAGCGAGAAGCCATTTATCCGAAATCCAAAAGAACGTGATAAATAGGAAATGAGAGATTTATTGAACATACTAACAACTATAACTCACTTTTTCTCAACTAAATTTTACTATTTCTGAAAAGAAGCTAACAAGTTCCATTTGATGCAAATTACTGACGGAAGTTTCTGCCAAGGTTGGGGAGCCTACGATAATAGCTAGTGATTGGGCTCTGGAAATTGCTACATTAAGTCTATTTTTGGAAAACAAGAATTCAATGCCCCTTGGGCTTTCTGTCGCATCCGATGCACACATTGAAAGAAAAACAATAGGAGCTTCTTGTCCTTGAAATTTATCTACACTACCTACTCTAGCATCTGAATTCAATGCAGCCTTTAAAAGGTTTACTTGATAATTATACGGCGCTACAAAAAGCATGTCAGACCATTCTATCAACCGTTGTGGTCCATCTTGATATTCAGACCAGTAAGGAATATTAATAAGCTTCTGGGCCAAATCCTTTATTATTACAACCTCCTCTTCACTTCCTTGAGTGTTACCCTCATGAATAACAGGAACGAAATGGATACCTTGTTTGCGAGGTAGTATTTCTCTAGGTACATTTACGATATGCCTTTTAGTAACCGTAGCAGAATGTAATCTGGAATCGTAGACATTGTCAGAAATTAAACGGCAGATGTCTGGATGCATTCGATATGTTTCTGGAAGAAAAACTCCCATATCTGGTGAAATCGTGGATTTATCCTTTAAGAGGTATTCTAAAATAGATTGACCACTCTCATCAGGGTGACTCCCTTGAATAGGTTGACCTAATTGCATCTGATCACCCATTAGAATCAGATTATTTGCAACTCGACTCATTCCAACTAGATTTGCTATTGAAACTTGACCTGCTTCATCTATGAATAAATAGTCAAATTTTTCCGTTCCATGCTCTTCTGTTAGAAGTGAATTACAAAATAACCATGCCGTTCCACCAATACAAGTAGAAGGTTTATTTAGGTCATTACGACAAGCTTTGGCGTCTTTTCTAAAGCTTACATTATCTTTATTAAAAATAAGGTCTTCATCATCTCCACCAACTTTAATTAAATGACTATTAATGTTTTTCTCTAGCAAATAATCAGCTACTCCGCCCATTAAATTAATAATAACCTTATGACTATTTGATGAGATGCCAATCGTTTTTCCTTTGGCAATTAAGTCAGCAATAATATGTCGCGCAGTGAAAGTCTTACCTGCTCCCGGAGGCCCTTGAATGCATAAATAACTATTATCAAGTTCGTTTGCGACTGAAACAATGGTGTCAATAAACTCACTTCCAGACAAGTTCTCTTTTATAATTGCATTCCTTGATCCATTTAGAAACCTTGGTTGTTTGCGCTGTAAAAAATCTACAATTGCTGAAGAGTTAAAATCACTCTTAATCAATTTTTCAATTACATCCTGGATAGCACCTGGAATTGGATCAGGATTAACAAATTGATTAGGTACAAGAGAAACTCTGTCTGGTGGCGTTAGCTTTGACTGAATCTCGATAAGACCTTCATCTACGTTAAGATCTAATGCATTAACTATAAAATTATCGTCCCCAATAACATAATAGCTTTTTGATTGACCCTTAAATGGTTGGTTTTTATCAAATGAATATTCGTAGACATAATTTCTTGACCTGGGGGTGGGTAGAAATGCTTCCCGTTTTGTTCTTCTTAGACCCACAAGACAGTCCATATCATCATTCAGATCTATTTCAGTAAGTCCTAAACGATCAAATAGTCGCCACCACGTCGGTTTGTTTTCGCGTTTATGAAATTCAAGAAGCCAAGCTAAGTTTTGTAAAATGTCTTTTTTATCTTTGTCGGTTTCTTGCAGGGCCATATCAAGGAGTTTCTCACGAAGTTTTGTGACTTCGGTTACCTCCTCGTCTTCAATTTTAACTTCCTCGTCAGATTTTCTTGAGTACTCAATCTTATGAGTTGATTGTTGCAATCTTAGCCATTCAGCTAGTTCTTGGGTAGAATTACAGTCGTCAATATTATAATCTCTGATTGCTTTCAGAATTTCAGAAGTTTCCCACGTTAAGCCATCGGCATGAGAGCGCCACTCCTCATAGACAACGATTGAGTCCCCTCCACTTACTACTTCTTTGTCTCTTTTTTTACGATATATTCGTTCAACATTTTTTATCGAGTAACTTGGTTCTCCAATTAAAACCCCGTTCCTTACTACATTATATAAATCTATGAATACTTCA
>PAHB01000115.1 GCA_002704665.1 Pseudomonadota bacterium | reverse complement strand
TGATTTTCAATTTTTATTCGCCGAGGATATTCTTGGGAACAACCCTCCCCCATATCCTAGACATTCGAAGCAGTATAAAGAACTACATAAACTGAAAGCCAAGATGCAAGAGGAACGGGTAGCGGGATTCAAAGCATTTATTGGTGAAGTGCGCAATGGTAGTTTCCCCAAACCTGAGCATGTTATAAAAGCACCGGAAGGACTAATCGATTCCTTCAAAAAAAGCTTAACTGACGACTAGCATAAATGATCTCAATTAATGGAATGGCTCATGTAATGATAAATGTAAGCCATTGGGAGGATTGTTGTGAGTTTTATCATGCTCTTCTTCCATTTTTCGGAATGAAGTTGGTTTTTTCGGGAAAGGATACCGTTTATTACGTCGGGGGTAGGACTGCTTTAGGAATAAATCGAGTTTACCCTCCAGATGATAAGGAACGTTTTAATCAAAAACGAGTAGGGCTACACCATTTGTGTTTTCGAGCAAAACACAGGAAAGATATTGATACTTTGTATAGACATCTTATGGAAATAGATGCCAAAATTATTCATCAGCCAGAAGGTGGTGGATGGGCGCCCGGTTATTATTCGATCCTTTTTGAAGATCCTTCAGGAACACGGCTGGAACTAAATCATGTTCCAGGGGCTGGAGTGCTTGCCACTAATGTTAACTTTGATCCAGGGAATGATTACAAGTGACTTCAGAGCACCTCTGCTATTGCTGAGGCCGCGCGAGCTAGATTTTTTGAATTTAAAGCTGCGACACAGATTCGCCCTGTCTCAATTGCATAAACTGAGTGCTTTTCCCGAAGTTTGATCACTTGCTCTTTTGAAAGACCAGTGTATGAAAACATTCCACGTTGTTGAATAACATGATTAAAGTTGGCTTCAGGTTTTATTTTTTTTATTTCAACACAAATTAATTCGCGCATTAATTTAATTCTATTTCTCATTTCAGCTAGCTCCGTTTTCCAGGCACTGAAAAGTTCTTGAGAGGATAATACTGTGGAGACTAGTTTTGATCCGTGAGTTGGTGGATTTGAGTAAGTTGCTCTCGCAATTTTTTTTAAATGACTCTCAACAATATTTTTTTGGTTCTCATTGGCAGTCATTATCGATAACCCGCCCACACGCTCACCATAAAGCGAAAAGGATTTTGAAAATGAATTGGCTGTCAAAAAATGCATTCCAGAATCAGCAAATTTCTTTATTACTTGCCCATCTTCATCCAGACCGTCCCCAAAACCTTGATAAGCTATATCCAAAAATGGGACCAATTTTTGGTTTTTCATCACATCGATAACTTCGTCCCATTTGTTAATATTCAAATCCACACCTGTCGGGTTGTGACAACACGCATGCAAAACGACGATCGAACCAATGGGCATTCTTTCAAACGCCATTATCATCTCGTCATATTTGACCCCTTTATTGCTAGAATCATAGTAAGGGTATTTATCGACAGTAAATCCAGTTCTTTCAAATACGCCTCTGTGATTTTCCCAACTAGGGTCCGAAATCCAGACAGTTGAATCTGGAAAAACAGATTTTAAGAAGTCACCTCCAAGTCTTAGTGCTCCTGTACCTCCAAGGGTCTGAACAGTTATAACTTTTTTCTGTTCAATTGCTGGGGCAGAAGCTCCAAACAGCAATTCTTGAACTTTATCGCAATAAGTTTGGTCTCCATTGATTGGCAAATATGCTCTCGGTATAGCTCGCTCCGCCAGTGTAACTTCAGCCTGTTGAACGCATTTTAGGAGGGGGACTTGTCCCAGGTCATCGTAATAAACCCCTACACCCAGATTAATCTTTTCGGGACGAGAATCAGATTTAAAAAGTTCTGTCAAACCTAAAATAGGATCTCGCGGAGCCATTTTTATCGATTCAAATTTTTTCTCGATCATTTTTTTAATTTGTTTCCTTGACTAATTTGTCGAAAATAGATCACCGATTTGTCATACAGCATTGTACAATCGATTCGTATTATAACGTAACGGTAGATTATGAAAAATTTAAAAAATAATCTTCAAACTTTTCCCGGGAGTCCTTTTAAGTTACAAAAACTGTTTCCTCCAGCAGGAGATCAGCCTGAAGCAATATCTAAAATACTTAACGGACTAGATTCAGGACTACAGTATCAAACTTTGTTAGGAGTAACGGGTTCTGGCAAAACTTTTACAATGGCCAATGTCATAGCAAAATGCGGAAGACCCAGCATAGTTATGGCTCCCAATAAAACATTAGCTGCCCAACTATATTCCGAATTCAGAGAGTTTTTTCCTGAAAATGCCGTCGAATATTTTGTTTCTTATTACGACTATTATCAACCGGAAGCGTATGTTCCAGCGCGTGATTTGTTCATAGAGAAAGATTCAAGTATTAATGAGCACGTTGAGCAGATGCGACTGTCTGCTACAAAGTCCCTTTTAGAAAGGAAAGATTCAATTATTGTGGCTACAGTATCATGCATATATGGAATTGGTGACCCTGCTGATTATCATGCAATGGTGCTTCACCTCAGGGTAAATGAGAACCTTGGCCAAAGAGGTATTATCCAACGTCTCGTTGAGATGCAGTATGAAAGAAACGATCTAGATTTTAAAAGAGGGGGGTTTAGGGTTAGGGGTGACATCATAGATGTATATCCCTCTGAGAACTCGGAGTTGGGTTTGAGGATATCCTTATTTGATGACGAAATTGAGGCATTGAACTTGTTCGACCCTCTTAATGGGCAAATAAAGAAAAATCTCAAGCGATTCACAGTTTATCCATCAAGTCACTATGTAACAACTCCAGAGACTCGTGATAGGGCGTTAGATGCGATAAAAAAAGAATTGGATCAGCGTATAAATTTTTTCAAGAATTCCGGACAATTATTAGAACTTCAACGAATTGAGCAAAGAACTCGGTTCGATATTGAGATGCTAAGCGAAATGGGTTTTTGTAAAGGGATTGAAAATTATTCACGGCACTTATCTGGCAGGTCACAGGGGGAACCACCACCAACTTTGCTCGATTATCTCCCGGAGGAAGCCATTATTATTATAGATGAGTCGCATGTAACGGTGCCGCAGCTTGGAGGAATGTATAAAGGAGATAGATCACGAAAAGAAAACTTGGTTAATTTTGGCTTTCGATTGCCGTCAGCGCTAGACAATCGGCCCTTAAAATTTGAGGAATTTGAAAAAATAGTTCGGCAAACAATTTTTGTTTCTGCCACACCGGCAGATTATGAACAAAAGAATCAAGGCCAAGTTGTTGAACAAGTGGTTCGTCCGACTGGATTAATAGACCCCAAAATTTTTGTCAAACCTGCCGCTAACCAGGTAGATGACCTTTTATCCGAAATAGCGTCGAGGGTATTGTTAAACGAAAGAATATTAGTCACTACCCTTACTAAAAGGATGGCAGAGGACCTTACCGATTATTTGCAGGAGAATAATATCAGAGTTCGTTATTTACACTCAGACATTGATACCATCGAACGAGTTGAAATTATTAAGGATTTGCGCCTCGGTGCTTTTGACGTCTTGGTTGGAATTAATTTGTTGAGAGAGGGTTTAGATCTTCCGGAGGTGTCGTTAGTGGCTGTGCTAGATGCGGATAAAGAGGGTTTCTTAAGATCGGAAAGATCTTTAATACAAACAATTGGTCGCGCCGCAAGACACTTAAACGGAACCGCTATCATGTACGGAGACACTACCACAAGGTCAATGAAAAAGGCCATTGATGAAACTGAGCGTCGGCGAAAAAAACAACTAGCTCACAATAAAAAGTACAATATTAAGCCGAGGGGCGTCACGAAAAAAATTCAAAATTTAATAGATACCTCATCAGATAGCGTCGACATTGATGATCCCGTTAACTCAGAGATAAATGAGGTAATGATTTCAATAAAAACAGACAAGCAACTGATGCAACAAGTTATTAAAATAGAGAAAAAAATGCGTGATGCGGCTAAGAATTTAGATTTCGAAAATGCTGCTGTTTTAAGAGATCAACTTCGGGTTTTACGAAAAGTTTCGTTAAAATAACCGCAATTTGGGCACATAAATCTTCGATGATGGGTTGAATATTTGATGAATAAAAAAGCAGAAAAAATATCGACTTTATTCGTTTGCATGGGAAATTATTGTCGATCTCCTGCTGCCGAGGCTATAGCTAATGCGATTATCGGTAAAAGAAAACTCGAACACTTTTTTTTTATTGACTCTGCTGGGACAGTAGATCACCATATTGGCAGCCCTCCAGATCTGCGAATGCGAGAAGAGGGTAGAAAGCGAGGCTACGACTTATCGAAGATTCGAGCAAGACAGGTAGCTAATATAGATTTTGATATTTTTGATTATATTCTTGTAATGGATTTTCAGAACATACGAGATTTATCAAGAATAAACAAGAGTATGACAACGGAAAAAGTCAGACTGCTGGCGTCGCATATAAATTTGAAACCAGCTGAAATCCCTGATCCCTATTCGGGGGGTGAACGAGAATTTACAAGCTGCTTCGCTTTGATCGAAAAATCAGTAACGGCTTTTTTTGATTCTATTTTTAAAAAAATGAATGTTTAAAGCCTTCACCAGTAATGGCCTACGACCGTCAATCATTGTCTTCAGATTTTTTGGTTTCGACTTGTTCTAACACTAGCGGTTGTTTAGGTTTATCTACTGCTTGATCTGGAAAAACATTTTCATGAATTAAGTCACGATGATTAACTTTTCCTTGAGGAGCTTTCGCATTTTCCGTTGATTCGATCGATTTTTGTTTGGTCTCAATCATCTCCATATCCGAAGGCAAATCAAAAGATGTTTCTACAAACTCTCGTCCCTCTTCGTTTTTAAGTGAATTTTTAAGGTCCAATGCTCCATTGGCTCCGGGCGACGGATCTTCGGCAATCTTAGTTTCTTTTAGCGAAAAACCATCCTGTTCATTCATTTCAGCGGCAATTTCTTTTTTTTCTGCTTTGTCGATTAGTGACTCTTCCGATTGAATGGGTCGAGTATGTCGATCTGTAATATCATTAATTTGATTGTTTTCATTTGGCAGGTCGGTTGGTAAAACGTGCGATTCATATTTCCCATCAACAGATGCCTGTTTTTTGTTGTCAGTGGCAATTGCCCCATCCTGAGTTTCCGAGGGTTTCCCCCTACGTCGTCTTCGTCGATTTCTGGCTTCGACGTGCTCGTTGGATTGTTCGTCGGTAGAAGTATCGCGAGCGCTCTGAGGTCCTTTCCTGGTTCGTTGGTTTCTCCTCTGGTCGTTAGTCCTATCCCTGCGACTTTCTTTACTATCTTTTTCTCGCCTTCTTAAATCCCTTTTATTCGAATCATTCCGGCGATCAGGCCTTCTATCCCTTCGCGATTTCATTGACTTTGTTCTGCTTTTTATTGACTTTCTTTTATTTTTCTTCTTCGATCCAAATATTGTTTTTATAAGTTTCACAAGCGATGCGATCATTCCTTTTTTCTTCTTAACTGGTGCTGGCTTCCCAGTGGGGATCCCCTTGACTATAGCTTCCGCATTTTTATCTTTAGCCTTGGTCTTTTTAATTAATTCGTAATTATTATCCGTTACATTATTCGCAAGCCTGTAACTCGGGGTGGAGTCAGATAATGTGGAAATTTGATCGTCATGCCGAACTCTGGTGATTTCATAATGTGGAACATTCAGAGTTGTATTGGGAATCAATAAACAGTTGATTTTTAAACGACTTTCCAAATCATGAAATTCTTCCCTTTTTTCGTTTAAAAGATAGGTTGCAACATCGACCGGAACTTGAGCATGAATGGTAGCGGTGTTTTCTTTCATCGCTTCTTCCTGCAAAATACGCAGAATGTGTAAGGCCGTGGACTCAGTAGATCTTATGGTTCCCAATCCATTGCATTGTGGACACGTTATGGAATTAGTTTCACCCAATGCCGAATTAATCCTTTGCCTAGATAACTCGAGCAATCCAAATTGGGAAATTTTACCAACTTGTACCCGAGCTCTATCATTTCCCAATGATGTTCGCAGGAAATTTTCAACCCCTCTCTGATTTTTGCTACTCTCCATGTCAATAAAATCAATGACGACTAATCCACCAAGGTCCCTGAGTCTGAGTTGTCTTGTGATTTCTTCCGCCGCTTCAAGATTTGTTTTGAACGCCGTCTCTTCAATATCACTACCCCTTGTAGATTTCGCAGAATTTACGTCAATCGCTACTATTGCCTCGGTATGATCAATGATAATAGCTCCTCCCGAGGGCAACATTACCTCCCGTGAATAAGCACTTTCGATTTGATGTTCAATCTGAAATCTAGAGAACAAGGGGACTTCATCAGAGTATTTTTTTACCCTATCCACGTTATTGGGCATTACATGACTCATAAATTGAATTGCTTGCTCGTGAATTTCATCTGTATCAATTAGTAATTCACCAATATCCTGATGAAAATGATCTCTTATAGACCGAATCACAAGACTACTTTCTTGGTATATTAGGAAAGATCCCGCTTGCTGATCACTAGCGGAAGATATAGCGTTCCACAGTTGTACGAGATAATTTAAATCCCAATCCAGTTCCTCTGCCGTTCTTCCGATACCTGCGGTCCTCGCAATAACACTCATTCCAGAGGAGATGTTCAATTGTGAAATAAGTTCTCGCAATTCGTTACGATCTTCGCCCTCAATCCTTCTCGATACTCCTCCGCCTCGAGGATTGTTAGGCATTAATACAAGATACCTTCCGGCTAATCCAATAAAAGTTGTTAGTGCAGCTCCCTTGTTGCCTCTTTCGTCTTTATCTACTTGCACAAGTACTTCTTGTCCTTCTTTGAGCGCTTGTTGTATGCGAACCTTTGCAGGGTCAGCTTGGGGATTTGCAAAATAAGATCTGCTCACTTCCTTGAAGGGTAGAAACCCGTGGCGCAAAGCGCCATAGTCAACAAAGGCAGCTTCAAGGCTCGGTTCAACCCGAGTGACTACTCCCTTATATATGTTACCCTTCCGTTGCTCTTTCCCGGTTGTCTCTATATCAAGATCGAGGAGCTTTTGTCCATCGACTATCGCCACACGCAGTTCTTCAGACTGTGTAGCATTAAAAAGCATGCGCTTCATGTTTAACTTCTCCCACGCTTCGATTGAAGAGGAGGATTCTGAACAGGCTGCTGTTAAGTCGGTTAAATTTGCCTGTAATTGCTTGTCATCAGACTTACCAGCTCTAATTAATTGATATTTTTACTATTAGTCCTAGTCAGTAACACAAATTTTCTAGCCCATTTAAATTGGACTAGGGTTATAATCCATCCGTCATCTTGCTAAAGCGCGCAATTAATACCGTTATCACTACTTTAATTTGGGCTAGTGAACGTTCCCATTTGGGTGAAAGTGACCGAATATTAGCTGCAAGAAATAAACTTTTCTCGTCTTAAGCAACTGGGCCACTTTGGAAATTACCCCGTCATCACAGAATTATAAGCAAAATGAGAGCTATAAGCAAAGCCACAACCCATCAGATAATTGTAGATGAGAATAGTGAGGGGCAGAGGTTGGACAACTTTCTTATAAAAATTGTCAAGACTATTCCTAAAAATCATATTTATAAAATAATCAGAAAAGGTGAAGTTCGGGTAAACAGCCGAAGGTGCCGGGCAGGCTATAGGTTAGAGTACAACGATAAAATTCGGATTCCACCTCTTGAGATCCTTGATACAAAAAAAATTAATAAGGGTCGTCCTGAATTAATATCAAGCCAAATTGTTTATGAGGATGATCACTTGCTAATTGTGAACAAACCATCGGGGATAGCGGTTCATGGGGGTAGTGGAATCTCCCAAGGAATAATAGAAAGTTTGAGGAAGAGAGATGACGGTCAATATTTAGAGTTGGCCCACCGACTCGATAGGAACACTTCAGGAGTTTTGGTACTCGCAAAAAATCGAAAGGCTCTAATTTCACTTCATCAGCAATTTCGTAACGGTCAAATTATAAAAAAATACAACACTTTGGTTTCAAGCAAATGGCCGTTCAAAAGAAAAATTGCCGAATTTCCTTTGTTAAGAACGCACAGGCAAGGGGGGGAGCGTCACGTGATAATTAATAAAAGTGGACAAGAAGCGAAAACATTATTTCACCTAATAGAGAAAAAAAAGAAATTTTGCCTTCTTGAAGCACAACCTTTTACAGGAAGAACTCACCAAATTCGAGTACATTTGGCTCACATAGGGTACCCAGTTGCTGGAGATGATAAGTACGGAGACGATAATTTGAATAAATTGGTAGAGAGGGAAAAAAACAAACGAATGTTTTTGCATGCCAAGAGCTTAAAATTTGACCACCCGAGTACGGGGAAAGTGTTCCGGGTCGCAGTGGAATTGCCAAGTTCCTTCAATACACTATTAACCTCGGATTAGGCATCAGATTCTGTTATTTTTAATAAATGGAAAAAAAATATAAATTGTAAATGGACAAAAAATATAAATTGATAGTATTCGATTGGGACGGAACGTTAAACGATTCTGTTGCACATATATCCAGCTCCATCCAGAAGGCATTTGCGTCAGTTGGTTTGGAGCCACCAGATTCTCGAAAAGCGAAATATGTTATTGGTTTAGGTCTAAAAGACGCTATGCAGCACCTTCAGCCTGGTATAGGAAAACCACTCATTTCAAAGATTGCTGAAAATTACCGACATCATTTTTTAGCTAAAAAAAATAAGATAGAATTGTTCTCAGGCGTAAAAACGGGGTTACTTTCATTAAAAAAAAGGGGGTTTTTTATTGCCATCGGTACTGGAAAGACTCAGGCAGGATTGTCGAATGAATTGCTGGACTATAAAATTGAAGACTTATTTCATGCAACGCGTTGTGCCGACCAAGAGAAACCTAAACCGGATCCAGCAATGATTTTATGGATGCTGAAACACTTTAATCTGAGTTCGGAGGACGTCCTAATGGTTGGGGATACCACCCATGATTTATGCATGGCAAACAACGCAGAGGTTCACGCACTAGCAGTATCGTACGGTGCACACTCAAAATCAGAGTTAATTGAATTTGGACCAAAAGCTATTGTTGACAAACCTAAGGATGTATTCGATTGGATTTTACAAAACAAATAATTGGTAGATCTCATGATTTGATAGAGACGGGGGATGGAATTAGATTCGTGGTTCGACAACAAAACGGAGTTGATAGATCGGCTTTTGCCATAAGGTATTGCTCAAAAGTTTACGGTTATATAAACGAGTGCGCACATATTCCTGTTGAATTAGATTGGATGGAAGGGGCATTTTTTGATGCCAACAAAAAAAATATCATTTGCTCTAATCATGGAGCAATGTTTACTCCAGATGAAGGTAAATGCGTGAGTGGGCCTTGTATAGGCGCGAGTCTTCAATCGATAAATGTCTTCGAAGAGAATGGATATATTTATTTTCTGCAAAACAATGAAAAATTTTCGTCTAAGGAATAAAAATGAGTTCTGAAAGATCATGGGAAAGGGAAACTATCGAAAAGTTGGCAAGTGCTAGCCTTCGGGAGCAAAAAGCAAATCGGCGATGGGGGATTTTTTTCAAAATTCTTTTCTTCGGCTATATCGTATTCATATCTTTCTCATTTTTTGATTTATTTGATTTTCCATCGTCACCGGTTTCGGGTCAGCACACCGGTCTCGTTCAAGTTTTTGGTGAAATAGGATTAGAGCAAGACGCCAGCGCCGGGAATGTCATTAATGGATTGAGAGAAGCTTTTAAAAATTCTGGCACTAAGGGAGTGATAATTCATATAAACAGTCCAGGAGGCAGTCCGGCACAGTCCAGGCGTATTTTCAAAAACATTCTAGAACTCAAAGAAGATTATCCAGAAATTCCTGTATATGCTGTGGTTGAAGATATCTGCGCCTCTGGAGCTTACTATGTTGCTGTTGCTGCCGATAAAATTTTTGTTGACCCCGCTAGTATAGTGGGATCAATTGGAGTTGTTATTAATGGGTTCGGGTTTTCAGAATCCTTAAAGAAATTAGGAATTCAACGGAGATTGTTCACTGCTGGTGATAATAAGGGCTTTTTGGATCCTTTTTCAGATTTAAACCCATCGCACGAAAAACACGTATTGGCACTATTGGAGCAAATACATCAGCAATTTAAAAGAAACGTAAAAACATCTCGAGGAGATCGCTTAGCTGAGAACCGAGATATTTTCTCTGGCTTGATTTGGACTGGAGAAGAAAGTATCAAGCTTGGTTTGGTTGACCATATAGGCACCATTGATTACGTGGCTAAAGAAATCATCGGCGCAGAAGTTATCATGAATTTCAGTCATGAACCTCATTTTTTTGATAAGTTAGCTACTGAAATTAGTGGTAAAGTCTTTGATATCGCATTATCTTTTTTTTACGAACAGCAATTTGTGGTTAAATAATTTTAATTGTTTAGATATTTATGCCCTCAGCTCTCAGCATTTCTGAAAGTCTTATCAATGGCAAACCTATAATGCCGGTCGGATCACTGCACTCCACACTTTTGACTAAACTAATCCCCAGCCCCTCAATCTTCAGTCCACCGGCACAATCAAGAGCTGGTTCGAGTGATAAATATTTATCTATCTCTGTTTGATGCAGATTGCGCAATTTCACGCGAGCTCGAATCACATCAGACTGCATGCTGTTTATTTTTGGACTCAGCAAACAAATTCCAGAATATAAAGAAAGCGTTTTGCCGCTTGCCCATCGCAATTGTTCTCTTGCTTTTTCATTGGTAAATGGTTTGCCAAGAGTTTTACCTTGGCATTCGATTACTTGATCACATCCGATTATGTACGAGTCTTTACGATTTAAACTAATCTTTTTGGCTTTTTCACAAGCTAGCCTTAGTGCAGTGTTGAGGGGCTTTTCTGTGGGAAGCGGATTTTCATCAATATTTGGGGATTCAGTTTCAAAAGGAAGCTGAAGTCTTTGAAGAAGTTGTGCCCTGTATAGAGACGACGAGCCAAGAGTTATCTTTATTGAGTTATGAGGTTTGTTTTCAGAATTCACGAGTTTGTTTTGACAGTATTGATTAAACTGACTAATATGCCGCCCATCGGAATAATCTGTCAAGGACTGGAATTGTGTTATTGTCAATCAATAGCTGCTGATAACAAATTCCAATTTCACGTATTCGGCTTGAGGTAGTAGAATACATCATTAATTTTATACAGGAGTTTGGGATGGCAGTTCAAAAAAGTAAAAAAACTCCCTCTAAGAGAAATATGCGTCGTTCTCATGACTCATTAACAAATGCAGCTATTAGCATTGAATCGAGTACTGGTGAGGCGCATTTGAGGCATCACATAAGCCCCAACGGGTTCTACAAGGGGAAAAAAGTTTTAGACGTTGAGACTTCAGAGGAGGAGTAGTTAAATGTTTGCCTTCGCCTATTTCAACGGGAAAAGATTAGCAAGATGAAAAGCGATGTGCACCGCTATACCTCTCTTTGCATCATTTTTTTAATTTAAAATGCCCGTAGCTATAGCTGTTGATTGTATGGGAGGAGATCATGGCGCAGGGGTTACCGTGCCGGCGTCGCTTGGTTTTTTAGAAAAAAATAAAGATTGCTCGGTATTTCTTGTTGGGAATGAATCTGTCATATTCAACGAGCTGAAAAAGTTAAAATTCGACAAAAAAAGAGTATCTGTTCGCGATGCAACTCAGGTTGTTACTATGCAAGACGAACCTACTCAAGCGCTCAGGGGAAAACGTGACTCATCCATGAGGGTCACAATAGATTTGGTTAAGGAGGGAACAGCAGATGCAGCAGTTAGCGCTGGCAACACCGGAGCTTTAATGGGCATTTCTAGGTTTGTTCTGAAGATGCTTCCGGGAATTCAAAGGCCGGCAATAGCATCACTACTTCCGTCTTTGAAGGGGCACACTTGTGTTCTTGACCTTGGGGCAAATGTGAAATGTGAGGCCGAACATTTTTTACAGTTTGGGGTGATGGGTGCCTGCCTATTTAGCGCGATTGGAGGTAAAACCAAGCCGAGCATTGGTTTGCTCAATATCGGTGAGGAGGATATCAAAGGAAACGAGGTTGTGAAAGCTGCTTCAGACTTATTAAAAAAAAGTGGACTGAATTTTTCTGGGAATGTTGAGGGCTCAGATATATACATTGGTCAGACAGATGTCATAGTTTGCGATGGTTTTGTTGGAAATGTTGCATTGAAGACGTCTGAGGGATTAACTCAAATGCTAGCTCAATATCTAAAGGAAGAATTTGACAAGGGATACCTAAGTCGATTTGCTGGGCTCATGGCGTTACCTGTCATTAAACAATTTCGAAGACGGGTAGATCATCGTCGCTACAATGGAGCAAGTCTTTTAGGGCTTAGGGGGATTGTAGTTAAGAGTCATGGAGCAGCCGACTCTTTTTCGTTTGAATTTGCGCTAGAGAAAGCATTCGGGGAGGTTAAGAACAACATGTTGAATGAGATCTCCGCCCGAATGTCAGAAATTAACGAGGATGTTTCCTAAAGATGTATTCGAGAATAATTAGCACAGGGAGTTATCTTCCAGAAAAAAGGTTAACAAATTTTGATTTTGAGCAGATGCTTGAAACCTCTAATTCTTGGATAGTTGAACGCAGCGGCATTGAATCAAGGCGGGTTGCAGGGGATAACGAATTGGCTAGCGATTTGGGTTACAAGGCGGCATACAGCGCTTTAAAACGAGCTAATTTAGAACCCAACGACGTAGATTTAATCATCGTTGCCACAACGACACCGGATATGATTTTTCCAAGCACGGCGTGTATCGTACAGTCAAAACTTGGGGTTAAAGATTGTATCGCCTTCGATGTCCAGGCAGTTTGTTCGGGTTTTGTATATGGCTTAAATATCGCTGATTTATTTATAAAATCAGGGCAAGCTAAGACGGCTTTAGTGATTGGTAGTGAGGTGTATTCTCGAATCCTAGATTATAACGATCGTGGAACCTGTGTGCTTTTTGGTGATGGTGCAGGGGCTGCGATAATAGCAAATTCAAAGAAAGCAGGACTCATGGCAGCGAAGCTTCACGCTAACGGGGATTACAAAGACAAGCTATGTGTTCCGGGGTCTATTTCCAAAGGAAAAGTTTCGGGAAATCCGTTCGTGCATATGGATGGGCCCGCAGTATTTAAATTTGCTGTAAAAGCTTTTGAAGAGGTGTCTCTGGAGGTTATGCATAAGGCCAATATCAAAATATCAGAGATTGATTGGTTCATTCCACATCAAGCTAACACGAGAATTATGAAGTCTACTGCGCAAAAACTAGGCCTAGATGAAAAAAAATTAGTATCAACGGTTCATCACCATGGGAACACTTCAGCTGCTTCCATCCCGTTAGCATTGAACGAGTTTGTTGAGGACGGAAAGATAAAGTCAGGTGATACCGTACTACTGGCCGGGGTGGGTGGAGGGTTCACCTGGGGCGGCATTCTTTTAAAGTACTAAAAAAAATATAAAAACATGAATTTTGCATTCGTATTTCCCGGACAAGGCTCTCAGTCAGTTGCAATGTTAGGCGACGATATTTACGTACCAATTGTCGCCGAAAAATTTGAAGAGGCTTCTGATGTCCTTGATAAAGATCTGATCAAGTTGGTAAAGGAAGGCCCCGTGGAAGATATTAACAAAACAATCAACACGCAAATAATTATGCTTACTTCAGGGGTGGCATTTTGGAGTGCTTGGAAAAAAATGGGAGGGGTAAACCCGAAGGTAATGGCTGGCCATAGCCTTGGTGAATATGTAGCTTTAGTAGCTGGTGAATCTTTAACGTTTAGAAACGCTCTTAATTTAGTTCATATACGCTCTACGTTGATGCAAAACGCCGTTCCGGATGGAGTCGGTGGAATTGCAGCCATCATTGGGCTTAATCCCATAATAGTGGAAGATATTTGTGTTAAGGCTAGTAGCAAAGATAGCCTTGTATCAGCAGCAAATTTTAATTCGCCAATCCAAACCGTTATTGCGGGACACCGAACCGCTGTAGAGCGGGCCATTGAGTTAGCGTCGCAAAAAGGGGCAAAAAGGGCGGTTATGCTGCCAATGAGCGTTCCATCACATTGCAGTCTTTTAAGCCCCATGATTGAAAATTTTAGTAGTGCTTTGGATGATGCCGAGATTAGATTGCCAGCTATCCCTATCCTGCATAATGCTAGTTTAAAAGTCGCCAAAACGGTTGAGGAAATTAGAAAAGTTCTTGTTCAACAAGTTGTTATGCCGGTTAATTGGACTAAATTAGTTAATATTTTTATAACGGAATATCAAACCTCAAAAATTTTCGAATTAGGGCCAAGTAAGATATTGACTGGATTGAATAAACGCATTTCAAAGGATGTTGAAAATATGCCAATTGATAGTTTGCAATCAATGGAAAAAAATATAATTAAAATTGGTGATTAATATTATGAATAATACAAAAACTGTATTGGTTACGGGAGCTACCAGAGGAATTGGTAGGGGAATAGCATCCAAATTTATCAAAAACGGTTATGCTGTATATGGAACCGCCACAACGCCGGAAGGAGCTGCTTTAATCAGCGGGGAATTGCAATCAGAAGAGGGGTTTTGCAGAGGGCTTCCAATGGACGTTAATAACCTCGAAAGCATTAAATCTGTCATCGAGACGATAGAAGAGGAACGGGGGCCACTATCGATATTAGTAAACAATGCTGGGATAACAAAGGACAACTTGTTGATGCGACTGTCTCAGGAGGATTGGGATAATGTAATCCAAACTAACCTATCAGGAGTATTTAAACTTTGTAAAGCTGTCTCGAGATCGATGATTAAGGCCAGATATGGCAGGATAATTAATATCACTTCTGTCGTAGGTCACACCGGTAACGCGGGACAAGCGAATTACGCAGCGTCAAAAGCTGGAATAATGAGCTTTAGCAAATCTCTGGCAAAGGAGTTAGGCTCGAGAGGAGTCACGATAAATTGCGTCTCACCGGGATTTATTAAGACGGATATGACGGAGGCCTTATCAGAGCAACAAAAACAAATTATTTTAAATCAAATACCTATCGGCAAGTTCGGTGAGGCAAATGATGTGGCTGAGGTCGTATTTTTTTTGGCGGGGGATATGGCTTCCTACATAACAGGTAGTACAATTCATGTAAATGGCGGAATGTTTATGGAATAGCAACCAAAGTTTTTCATTTTTGGTAGAATACGATCCGGTAAATTCAGGTTTGCTAAAAATTGGATGTAATGGCGGCAAATTTGGATATGAGAATTTACTAAAGACTATAGAAGGGATGCTAATGGAATCTGTAGAACAACGCGTTATAAAAATAGTAGCAGAGCAGCTTGGGGTCAATGAAGCTGACATAAAAAATGAATCCACGTTTGTGGACGACCTTGGCGCTGATTCTTTGGACACGGTTGAACTGGTTATGGCACTTGAGGAGGAATTTGAGTGTGAAATACCCGATGAAGAAGCAGAGAAAATATCTTCAGTCCAGCAAGCGATTGACTATGTCAATGCTAATCTTAATTCGTAATTGATTAAAATTTCGAGCGAAGGCGCATACGGAATTGTCAAAGAGACGTGTAGTAATAACTGGTCTGGGGACCGTGTGTCCCGTTGGCTTAAATGCTCAGGAATCGTGGAATAACATTCTTGCAGCAAAGTCAGGGATTGGGAAAATTACGCGCTTCGACTCGGGGCCTTACGCCTCAAAAATTGCGGGAGAGGTGGACGGATTTAAAGTCACCAACTATCTAAGTCCAAAAGACGCCAGACGGGTGGACTTATTTATACACTATGGGATGGCTGCGGCCATTGAAGCTCTTTCAGATGCTGGAATTCAGAAAAACCCACTATTTGCGAACCGAATAGGTGTCAATATTGGCTCAGGGATTGGAGGGCTTCCTCTTATCGAGAATAATAGCAAAATAGTCGAGAGCTCAGGACCCAAAAAAATATCCCCATTTTTTATCCCAGGGGCTATTATCAATATGATTTCAGGAAATTTGTCTATCATGTACGGTCTGAAAGGCCCCAGTTTGGCGATGGTGACTGCCTGTACAACGGCGACCCATTGTATCGGGGACTCGGCGAGGTTAATCGAATATGGTGATGTTGATTTGATGGTTGCGGGCGGTTCTGAGGCCACCATATCTCCGTTAGGAGTCGGAGGATTTGCAGCCGCAAGAGCACTAAGCATTCGGAACGATGATCCCGAAAAAGCAAGTAGACCGTGGGATTCGGACAGAGATGGATTTGTTTTAGGAGAAGGGGCGGGAGTCTTGGTTTTAGAAGAATATGAACATGCAAAAAATCGAAATGCTACCCCTGAAGTAAGCATAATTATTTGCGTGTTGATTGTTTTGTTAATATCTTCCACGGGGCCTTCCTTTACCAACTTGATCAGATCTTTATCAAGGACATCAGAAGCCTCTTCAAATTTTTCGGCGACAATTGGTACGTAAATATCGTCGCCTAACATTCCAACTGACTGAGAGCCTTGTCCGGGGAATACGAATGCAAAATTCATGTTTTTATATTTTTTTTAGTACTTTAAAA
>PAHB01000114.1 GCA_002704665.1 Pseudomonadota bacterium | reverse complement strand
AAATAATCGAAAGACTAAAAATAAACATCATGGATGCATTTAGAGCCCTGAAAATAGCAATTATGAGACGTTTCATTTATATCAATATATCAATTGAGTATTTAGATTCCTGAGTTCAAGACATTAAACAGCATTTTTTTGCGCATTTAGATCCAAGTTGATATAAACTTGGGTGTTTTTTAACAGATAGAATAACATCAATGGCAGAAGAAAACGGAATGATATGGATGAATGGAAAAATTGTCCCGTGGGAGCAAGCCACCACGCATGTCTTGTCACATTCGCTACATTACGGATTAGCGGTTTTCGAGGGCATGAGGGCTTATAAAACTGATAACGGTCCGGCAATATTCAGATTAACAGAACATATAGAGAGACTACACAATTCTGCCAAGATATATATGATGAAAATACCTCATACTGTAAGCACTTTAAGTGATGCTTGTGTTGAAGTTGTAAGGCAAAATAGACTTGAATCTGGATATGTGCGGCCGATTTCTTTTTATGGTCCCGAAAAGAGGGGCGTCTCGCCCGTAGGGGCCACGGTAAATACTGCCATAGCGGCTTGGGAGTGGGGTGCTTACCTAGGAAAAGAGGCAATTGAAGTTGGAATTAGAGTGAAAACTTCCAGCTTCGCAAGGCATCATGTTAACGTCACAATGTGCCGAGCAAAATATTCGGGCACCTACGCAAACTCAATATTAGCCAACCAAGAAGCACTTGAACATGGATATGATGAAGCGCTGCTCTTGGATGTAGACGGCTTTGTAGCCGAAGGTGCAGGAGAAAATCTTTTTATAGTGAAGAACAATCAATTATATGAGCCTGAGTTAACATCTGCCCTAATGGGTATTACAAGGGATACTGTAATAAGACTTGCTCAAGATATAGGACTGACCGTAGAGCAGCGTCGACTAACTAGAGACGATATTTATACTGCCGATGAGGCATTTTTTACCGGAACAGCGGCAGAAATCACACCTATTCGTGAGCTAGATGGGCGGACTGTAGGATGTGGTGCAAAAGGCCCAATTACTGACAAATTACAAAAGTTGTTTTTCAAGTTGGTAAACGGGCAACTCAACAAGTACCAAAATTTTCTAACTTATATCGACTAGTGAGAAAAAAAAATGGGAAATAACGTGCCACCGTTGACCCCACAAATCATTGACAAAAAACAACTACCGCTTCATTGTCCATTAGAAAATCAAAGCTCTTGGAATCTGCATCCTCGAATTTATCTATCTTTTAAAAAAGGGGAAGCGACATGTCCTTACTGCGGCACCCGATATAAATTGAAAGTCGAATAAACACATCAGGAAACAATTTGGTGAAGAAAATACTCGTGATCGCACCCTCTTGGATCGGAGATGCTGTGATGAGCCAACCGCTTATTTCCAAAATAAAAGAAGCGGTCATCTCGTGTGAGATCGATATCCTAGCATCGTCTTGGGTTCAGCCCATATACAGGAAAATTCCACAAGTTAGTAGAGTTTTACTTAATCCGTATCTACACGGACAACTGAAATTAAAAAGCCGATTGCAATTTGCTAAAAGCATTAAAAACAATCATTACGATGAATGTTACATTCTTCCAAATTCTTTCAAAAGCGCGTTAATACCATTTTTCGCAAAAATACCAATCCGGATCGGCTACATTGGAGAATGTCGGTATCCTTTGCTTACTCATTGCAAACGTTTAAATAAGGCCAATACCCCAAAATTAGTTGATCAATATGCGCATCTATTAAAATATAAATCTGAAAGTACACCGGGCAAACTAGATAATCCTCGACTTGCCGTTTCAAAAAAATCAAAAACTGATATTCAAAATCAATTTATTAAATTACAAAGAAAAAAAATTGCTTGCCTTTGTCCCGGAGCGGAATTCGGTCCAGCTAAAATGTGGCCTTATGAAAAATACAGCGAATTGGCCAAACAACTTGGCAGTAAAGGGTATGAAGTATTTGTAATAGGATCTAAAAATGATGCCTTAATTGGTGAAAAAATATATTTTTTGAGCAATAAAATAGCCAAAAATCTTTGTGGTAAAACATCGCTCGATGACGCTATTGCTCTTCTAAGCATTAGCGATTTGGTGGTCTCCAACGATTCGGGCCTAATGCACGTCGCTGCTGCGTTGAATCGACCTCTAGTGGCAATTTACGGATCAAGCTCTCCGGCTTTCACACCTCCCCTAACCGACAATGCGATGATAGCTCGACTAAAACTGCCATGTAGCCCCTGTTTTCAAAGAACTTGTCCGTTGGAGCACATGGAGTGCCTAGAAAGCCTTTCTGTTGACCACATATATGGCTTAGTCTGCCGACAAGAAGTTAATAGTGGTACGTAATAAAAATAGAATGAACAAAAACAATTGTTATATTAATCCATGGTGGCTTCCAACAGCTCACCTTCAAACGATTTATCCCTTTGTTTTCTTAAGAGGATCCGCCCCTGCCTACCTTCGAAGACGCTTAGATACCAAAGATGGTGACTTCCTCGATCTCGACTGGATAGATGCTCCAAGAAAGTCTCCGACAATAATAATATTTCATGGACTAGAGGGCTCGTCGCAAAGTCACTATACAGTTGCTCTGGTACGTTCGATCCAAGCAAAAAAATGGGGAGCTGTTGTGCCGCATTTCAGAGGATGTAGTGGTGTTCCGAACAAATTAGCTCGGGCTTATCATGCTGGTGATCATAAAGATATTGAAGTTATTATCCGGCATATTCGCAAAATTACTTCGGGACCTGTTTTTGCAGTAGGAATATCACTCGGAGGAAGTGCTTTATTAAATTGGCTAGCGCGAAATGATTTATCTCAACGACAACTTCTTCACGCTGCGGCTGTAGTGTCAGTTCCTTTAGATTTAAACGTGACTGGAGGCCTCCTTGAGAAGGGAGTTAACAAAATCTACAGTTGGTTTTTCCTAAAAAGCCTTAAAAAAAAGTGTCTCATAAAGGCCAATCTTTTCAAATTAGGCCCAAACACCAACGAGATAAGAGCCATTAAGACGTTACGTGAGTTTGATGACAAATACACAGCCCCAGTTCATGGTTTTCTAAACGTCGAAGACTACTGGACCCGAGCTAGTGCACAACAATGGTTGACTAAAATTCAAACCGATACTTTAATAATTCATGCACGAAACGATCCTCTTTTCCCTGAAGGCGATCTACCAGTAAAAGATAAACTACCAAAAAATATTCGTTGCTATTATACTCGGGAGGGGGGGCACGTTGGCTTTACGACCGGTAATTTCCCAGGAAACATCAACTGGCTACCAAAAAATATTCTCGATTACTTTCAGGAATTTTTATTTTGATAAATCATGACAAGTATTGATCCACCAGCTCAAATATTTAAAGCTTACGATATACGCGGAATCGTGAATAAGTCACTGACCACAAAAGGCGTTAATTTAATCGGGCAGGCGGTGGCGCATTTAGTCAATAGCAGCAACCCAACAGCCCAACAAAAAGTTTGCGTAGGCAGAGACGGACGTCACTCCGGCAAAGAAATTTCCGAGGCTCTTATAGAGGGCTTAACGGCCAAAAGTGAAATATCTGTATTCGATATTGGGCAAGTCACGACACCGATTCTATACTATGCTGCTTTGAAAGAATATGGAGGTAACGGAGTTATGGTAACAGGCAGCCATAACCCCCCTGAATACAATGGGCTAAAGTTAATGATATCCGGTAATTCCTTGTCAGGATCAGAAATCCAAAACGTGTATGAATATACCAAAAATTTAAAAGAAATCAGAAAAAACCGTAAAGATATAACTACCGCCGACTTCGCTGATCGTTACTTAAAGGAAATCGTTCAAAGGGTCTCACTGAGCCGAAAAATCAGAGTTGCTTTAGATTGTGGAAACGGCATAGCAGGAGCCTATGCACCTCAAATTTTTAAAGCATTAGGATGTGAGGTGGAAGAGCTATTTTGTGAGGTCAACGGCGACTTCCCTAACCATCATCCTGACCCATCCCAACCAAAGAACTTAAAAGATCTGATTAAAGCAGTAAGAAAAGGAAGTGCTGAATTGGGGTTAGCTTTTGATGGCGATGGCGATAGGCTTGGTGTTGTCACCAAAACTGGGGATATTATTTTTCCAGACAGGCAGCTGATGATTTTAGCAGCTGATGTTTTAAAAAAAAATAGGGGAGCGGACATTATTTTCGACGTAAAATGCAGCTCACTACTTTCTAAATGGATAATTAAACACGGCGGAAAGCCTATTATGCACAACACAGGGCACTCTCTAATAAAGAAAAAAATGAAGGAAAGCCAAGCTCCTCTCGCAGGAGAAATGAGTGGTCACATTTTTTTTAAAGATCGCTGGTTCGGGTTTGATGATGGAATTTATGCTGGTGCCCGACTATTAGAAGTTTTAAGTAAACAAGACGATATAACAGAGACTTTGAAAAATCTTCCCGACGCTATTAGTACTCCTGAAATACAAATTCCATTACGGGAGGGAGAAAATCACGCATTCGTAAAAGAATTAATGAATACTAATAAACTTTCTACGGCACAAAATTTAATCCGTATAGATGGACTCCGCGCTGAGTATAAGTCTGGCTTTGGTCTCGTCAGAGCCTCAAATACAACACCCGTCTTGGTATTACGTTTTGAGGCGGGAAGTGAGAGGGAATTACAAATCATCAAAAAAGAGTTCAAGTCTGCAATAATTGACATTAATCCAGATATTTACCTCCCTTTTTAAAACAACGTCAAAAAAAACTAGTCTTTTTTTGAACCGTTATTTATCCATTTTTTTATGGAATCCAAAGCCATAGGTAGTTTTTCAACATTGATACCACCGCCTTGTGCCATAGCTGGTCGCCCGCCTCCTTTTCCATCCACCAGCTTAGCAACATATCCTACCAGTTCTCCTGCCTTATATTGTTTAGTCAGATCGTCCGTCACTCCCGCTACCAGTAACACGTTATTTTTTTTTACTGTAGCTAACACTATGATACCAGTTCCAAGCTTGATCTTTATTTGGTCTGTAATTTGCCTTAAAGCACCAATATCTACATTTTCGACAATTGAAGAAATCAGCTTAATATTTTTTACGATGACTGTTTTTTTCAATAGTTCTTCACTATGCCGAAACAATAATTTTCCCTGAAGTTTATGATTTTCCTTTTCGAGTTCCTTGACAGTATTGAGAAGTTGTTCGATTTTTTCTTGTAACCCTTCACCGCCGGATTTTAAAGTAAATTTAATATTTTCCAATGCCCTACTGTCACTTTGAGATCGGTCTACCGCCCGCTGTCCCGTAACTGCCTCTATCCTTCGTACACCAGAGGCAACTCCGGTTTCGTCGATAATCTTGAAAAAACCAATATCTCCACACTTTTCAACATGCGTTCCGCCACATAGCTCTTTAGAAAAATTTCCAATATCAATCACTCTAACAGTATTCGCATACTTCTCTCCGAACAGTGCAACCGCGCCCCCCTTGACTGCCAAATCATGAGACATAACGTTAGAAACTATTTTTTTGTTCAATCGAATCTGCTCGTTTACTAGGTTTTCGATTGTATTTAAGTTCTCGCTTGTTAATGGATTATTGTTAGAAAAATCAAATCTTGCTTTAAACTCATCCACAAGAGACCCCTTTTGCTGAACATGAGTACCAAGCGTTTTTCGAAGGGCGGCATGCATTAGATGCGTCGCAGAGTGATTACAGGCTGCCTCATGACGGAGCTTAATATTAACCTCAGCTTCAACAATATCACCCACAGTAATATTACCCTCATTCGTCACAACATGATGTCCTACTACCCCTCCTTGGATTAGTTGGGTGTCAGTAACCTCGAAGCGAGATAATTTTTTCTTTACCACCAAGCTACCCCTATCTCCAACTTGTCCACCGGCCTCTGCATAAAAAGGTGTACGATTTAACACAACAACCCCGGTCTCTCCTGCTCCAAGGATGCCTACATCTGCCGAATTTTTATATATAGCCATAACAGTCGCTTCAGTGACTAATCGGTCATAACCACAGAATTCCGTTTCATCGCCAGAGTAGCTAACAACACCGTCTTTTTGAAATTTCGAGGACGCCCTAGCCCGCTTTCTTTGCTTCGACATCGCAATTTCAAACCCATCTAAATCCAACTTCATATTTTTCTCTCTGGCAACATCTGCTGTTAAATCCACAGGAAACCCAAACGTATCATATAGTTTAAAAATTGTATCTCCACTTAGGACCTTGGGCTTCGCCTTAATGGCGCGCTCAAGCAATTCCATACCGTTATCAAGCGTTTGCGCAAACCGGATTTCTTCTTGATACAAAATTGCGGATATGGCATCGGCCTTAGTGCTTAACTCGGGATAAGCATCACCCATTTCTAAAATCAGATGAGGAACTAATCTATGGAAAAAGGGAAGTTTTTGCCCCAGCTTATACCCGTGGCGAATAGCACGCCTTATTATTCTCCGCAAAACATAGCCTCGCCCTTCATTACTTGGCAAAATACCATCAACGATTAAAAAGCTACAGGCCCTAATATGGTCTGCTATTACCTTCAGGGAATTTGATTTCAAATCTTTGGATAGTGTAACTTCTGAAGCAGCAATAATTAATGCCTTAAACATATCAATTTCGTAGTTTGAATGTACTCCCTGCAACACAGCAGCGATCCTCTCCAACCCCATACCAGTATCTACTGAGGGTTTCGGTAATTTTTTTAGCTCTCCACCTGCATCACGGTTAAATTGCATAAATACTAAATTCCAAATCTCGATAAACCGATCACCATCTTCATCAAGCGATCCTGGTGGACCTCCTGAAACGTCTGAACCGTGATCCCAAAATATTTCTGAGCAGGGACCGCAAGGACCCGTATCTCCCATTTGCCAAAAATTATCACTTTGATATTTCTGTCCGCCTTTTTTATCTCCGATGCGTATTATTTTTGTATCTGGCAACTTGATATCATTTTTCCAAATCTCATACGCCTCCTGATCACTTTCATAAACCGTAACCAACAATCGTTTCGGGTCTAATTCAAACTCTCTAGTAATTAATTCCCATGAAAACTTTATGGCATCCCTCTTAAAATAATCACCAAAACTAAAATTTCCTAGCATCTCGAAAAAAGTATGATGTCGTGCCGTATATCCCACATTTTCCAAATCATTATGTTTTCCACCTGCCCTAACACATCGCTGCGAAGAAGTAGCCCGGTTGAAATCTAACTGCTCTTGACCCAGAAAGACATCTTTGAACTGCACCATACCTGCGTTAGTAAACAAAAGCGTTGGGTCATTCCCTGGAACAAGGGCACTAGACTTTACCCTTTGATGACCCACCTCCTCAAAATAGCTAAGGAATTTTTCTCTAATATCGTTACTTTTCATTTTGGAAGTTACTTTTTTTCTTAAACACTATTTTCCTGGCAAGATCTTCAGCAAAACCTCTTCCCAGCAGAAATCTTATTTGCTTTCCAATATCCACGGCATTCACCGCTTCATTGCCGAATTTTCTATCCCATACTGTATGGGCAAAATCAATCTCGTCTTTCATTAAAATTTTTCGAGCACGACTCAGTTCGGATTTAATTACCCCTAATTGTCTTAAACTATATAATATTTTGAGGTGCCCATATCTTGACCTACGCGATCGAATATAACCATCGACATACCTTTTCTCTGACAGCAATCCAGAAATTTCTAATTCGTCAATCACATTATCCACATCTGGCGTTGCAAAACCCTTAGAGAGCAGAGTCTCTTTGATTTTTTTTCTCGTAAATTCTCTACGTGTTAACAATCGCGTAGCGACTCTGTAAACACCATCATCAATCTTTTTTTTCTTCTGTGTCGATGCCATCTTGAATAAGGCCAAGTTTCAATTTGATACTATTTTCAATTTCTGACGCAATGTCTGAATTGTTTCGCAAATACTCCCTTACGTTATCCCTTCCTTGTCCAATGCGATCACCGTTATAGCTATACCAAGATCCGGATTTTTCAATCAAACTATTTTGGACTCCCAATTCAATTACCTCACCCTCCCTAGAAATTCCACTACCATACATAATATCAAACTCGGCTTTTCTGAAGGGGGGGGCGACCTTATTTTTTACAACCTTAGCTCTCGTTTCACTGCCGATCACCTCATCGCCTTTTTTTATAGTCCCAATACGTCGTATATCGATTCTAACGGAAGAATAAAACTTAAGTGCATTACCACCTGTAGTAGTCTCTGGATTTCCGAACATAACACCAATTTTCATCCTAATTTGATTAATAAATATCACCAAAGTGTTTGACTTCTTAATATTCGCCGTTAGTTTTCTCAATGCTTGAGACATAAGTCTAGCCTGAAGCCCCATTTGAGGTTCACCCATTTCTCCCTCAATTTCAGCGCGCGGAGTAAGGGCAGCCACAGAATCCACCACTACCACATCGACACTTCCAGAGCGCACCAGCATATCAGCAATCTCCAGCGCTTGCTCTCCGTGATCAGGCTGCGATATCAATAGGTCGTCAATTTTCACACCCAATTTAGCAGCATATTGTGGGTCTAATGCATGTTCGGCATCTATAAATGCCGCCGTACCACCGATTTTTTGCATCTCTGCTATTACTGACAGGGTAAGCGTGGTTTTTCCGGAAGATTCTGGTCCGTAAATTTCGACTACTCTCCCTTTTGGCAATCCACCGATTCCAAGGGCTAAGTCAAGCCCTAGCGACCCGGTCGAAACAACCTGAATACCATCATCAATGTCACTCTCTCCCATCCGCATTATTGAGCCTTTCCCAAATTGTTTTTCTATTTGGGACAAAGCCGCTTGCAGCGCTTTTTGTCGATTATCACTCATGGTGTGTTCCTCGTTACGTTCTGTCTATTGAATTGTTGTCGGATAATTATCGCATAAACCTCGGGGCTCGAGTGTAGTTAAAGTATATCAGCTGATTCAAAAAGCATCATTTAAGCAGCTTACACGCACCTTTTAAAGCCTCCAAAATAGTTTTTCCCCTGACC
Organism: Pseudomonadota bacterium; assembly: GCA_002704665.1. Classification (GTDB taxonomy): domain Bacteria; phylum Pseudomonadota; class Gammaproteobacteria; order Burkholderiales; family Eutrophovitaceae. The sequence continues at coordinate 20,539 of PAHB01000114.1, read as the reverse complement.
AAATGCCGATCACCGGAGAACAGAAAGCGATTCACCTCAACTTTTAGTGGCGAGTCATGGACCGTATAACCCCAGCCAATAAAGATAGTTCCAACTGGCTTTTCTGTCGTCCCGCCGCCCGGGCCTGCTATTCCGCTCACCGCGATACAAAAAGACGCTTGGCTGTTCTCAATCGCTCCTATCGCCATCTCTGCCACCGTATTTTCAGAAACTGCGCCATGCCTCTCTAAGGTTATTTTATTTACTCCTAATAATTCAATTTTTGAGTCATTACTGTAGGTAACATAACCTCTATCAAACCATTCTGAACTGCCAGCCGCTCTGGTAATTGCCTCTGAGATTCCACCCCCTGTGCATGATTCCGCAGTCACCAGAGATAAGTTTCGCTCAAGAAGTTGATTACCTAGCTCTAGAACTAATCGGTTAATTTTATCACTCATACTCGCTACACTAGAAGTTTAACAAGGGCAAGACATAGTAAAGTATAAAACGCAGCAACTATATCATCCAGCATAACCCCTAAACCATTTGCTAATTTTGCATCGATAAGATCAATGGGATAAGGTTTAAAAATATCAAAAAATCGAAAAATAAGGAACGCCAATAAAGCCCAGAATAGATGGTTTGGAGTAAAAAAAAGTACAATACAAAATGCAACAACTTCGTCCCACACAATAACAGAGCTATCATGTTCTCCTAGAAATTCACCTGTTTTAGCGCTTGCCCAGATACCAATCAAAAACATGACAAAAATAGCAAATAGAATTTTTTCCGGATACACCAAAAGTAGAAGCATTTTGTAGACAGGAAACGCTAGAAGAGTTCCAATGGTACCGGGCGCAGTTGTAATAAGGCCAACCCCAAAACCTGAACTGATACAATTTGCTGGATGCGAAGTAAAAAAAGCTCTAGCTTCAGAAAACGAATTAAACTTTAAAATGATCAAACCCCATATTACTAATTATTATTTCGCTACCCTTTTCATCATAAACAGAAACATCTGACCCATTTTTAATTTTCCCTATTTTCGTACACGGTATTTCAAGCTTTTCCGCTATTTTCGTTATTTTTTCCGTTTGCCGCTCTGGTGCTGTAAAGGCGATTTCGTAGTCCTCCCCGCCAGACAATAGGAGTGCCTGCACTTCCTTTTGATCCCTAAGCGATTGTAGTTCTCTCTCACACGGTATGTCATTATAATTTATTATGGCACCAACCTTTGACATCCTAGTGATGTGCCCAATATCTTTAAGTAGTCCATCAGAAATATCAATCGCGCTCGTTGCCACTCCTAACAATTCCAAACCCAAATGTACTCGAGGGGACGGCATATCCAAAAAACTTTCAAGACGTGTCCAATTAAAGTCTGGATAAAATGTTTTCTTTGATAATTTTTTTCGTATAATAGCTGATGCGCTCCCAAGAGTTCCCGAAATCCAAATATTATCCTTGATGCAGGCACCGCTTCTAGTTAGATACGAATTACTCTCCACCAAACCGATAGCTGTAATATTCACACAACAAGGGCCACGAGTGAGGTCGCCACCCACCAGATTTAGCGAGTACTCAGTAGCCAAATTCCAAAACCCCGCTGAAAATTTTTCTAACCAAGATTCTTTGGCTTCCGGAAGCGTTAAAGCGAGAAGCAGGTATTTGGGTTGCGCACCCATCGCCGCAAGATCCGATAGATTCACAGCAAGGGATTTATAACCTAACGTCCGTGGATCAACGTCGGGAGTAAAATGAACATTTTCCACCAACGTATCAGTGGTTACCACTAGTCTCTTATTAGAGTCTATTTGCGGTAAAACAGCAGCGTCATCCCCTATGCCAAGAAAGTCTTGTGGATTACTATTTTGAAAATATTTTCTTATGATATTGAATTCATCAAGCATTTAATTCATCTGGACGTAATGTTTTTGCAAGCTTGTCTAGCACTCCATTAACGAACTTGTGACCATCAGTACCACCATACTCCTTTGCTAATTCGACAGCTTCATTAATTATTACTCTGTAAGGAATTTGCTTCTGTTGCATGATTTCAAACGCACCTATCATAAGCACTGCTCGCTCTACCGGCGATACGGTTGATATTGCTCTATCTAAAGCCGGAGTTATTGCCTCCTCTAATTTTGAAATATTATTGATTGTACCCGTAACTATAACTTTCAAATAATTTTTATCAACCTGTTTATTACCGTTGTCAATTTTACACGACGAAAAATAATCTGCCGATGGTCTCTTGTTGAGTAGCCATTCATACAACGCTAACAATGCATACTGTCTCGCATTATGCCTACTGGTGACCATTAGGGAGTTATGTTTGCTAAGTGTAGAGTTTTTTTCAGCCATAATTAAGTTGTAATACTTATCTCAGCAGATATTGCCAACATTTCTAGTAGCGCTGCCACACATTCATAAGGACGATAAGCGGCTCGCTCTAAGGCTTGTTTTGGATTCTCGCAAGTTAATACACTATTTATGATTGGAATTCCCAACTGCAGCTGAACAGATCCAATACCCCTCGCACTTTCGTTCGCTACAATTTCGAAATGATAAGTCTCTCCTCTCAGTACGCAGCCAACAGCTATCATCCCATCTACCGACTTTCTAATGCCATATTGATTCAAAAAAAAAGGCAGTTCTAAAGCTCCTGGTACAGTGTGAGAGTTTATTTTTTTTACCCCCAGACGCTTAAGCTCATCTTTGATTTTAATACAAATACTTCCGACGATATCTTCATTATATCTGGTTCCGACGACAAGAATTTCAAGTTCACTCAAAGATTGAGACGTTTTCTCCAGCCTCTTTTTAATATCGGTAATAAATTCGTTATAATTATCCTCACCTAACTCCATAAGTGTGTGTCTTCTCATGATTCATGTCCTCAATCAGTTACTTTTTTTTGGTACATACCCCGTAACCTCTAAATCAAATCCCGCCATACTTGGCATTCTTCGAGGGTTTGAAAGAAGTTTCATCCGACGAATATTTAGATCCTTTAAAATTTGAGCGCCAATCCCGTAGGTTCTAAGTGGAACTCGATCAGCGTGACTCCTGCGTTCCTCTGAAAATCGATTCAATAGCTGCTCACCCGTCTCTGTTCTGTGCAATAAAATTAAAACCCCGAGCCCCTCTGCCGAAATAAAATTCAGAGCTTCTTTTAAACTCCATGAATGATTCTGATTATCCACCTCAAGTAAGTCCGCTATCGATAAAGGTTCGTGAACTCGCACTAAAACTTCATCAGCGTTTTCTATGTCTCCAAGACACAATGCAAAATGAGCCTCTTGAGTTATTTTATCCTTATAGCCAATCAACAAAAACTCACCTGAACCTGTTCTAATTGCTCTTTTGAAAACCCGTTCAACAATCTTTTCTGTACGACTTCTGTAATTTATAAGATCGGTAATAGTTCCTATTTTTAAAAAGTGTTTTTTCGCAAAAGCTTCAAGATCAGGTAATCTCGCCATTTCCCCATTATCTTTTAAAATCTCACAAATAACCGCCGACGGAGTAAGACCAGCTAATCGGGTCAGGTCGCATCCCGCCTCAGTATGACCGGCTCTGACAAGCACTCCACCTTCCTCCGCCCTCAGCGGAAAAATATGGCCTGGCTGAACAATGTCTAAAGCTTCTGCGGTCTTATTTACCGCTGTCAAAATTGTATGCGCTCGATCTGCGGCAGAAATCCCAGTGGTAACCCCCTTCGCAGCCTCTATAGAAACTGTAAAGTTAGTTCCTAACCGAGACCCATTGGTTCTGACCATTGGTGGCAACCCTAACTTAGTGCAGTGCTCTTGGGTTAAGGTAAGACAAATGAGCCCTCGCCCATTCCTTGCCATGAAATTTATAGTATCGGGTGTCACAAACTCAGATGCCATTAGTAAATCACCTTCATTCTCCCGGTCCTCCTCGTCGACTAGGATAACCATCCGTCCACTACGAATTTCATGAATAATTTCTTCCGTTTTTACAATTTTACTCGCCATTTTTTACTAGTCTCTGTTACAACTCATGATTCTTTCAATATACCTGGCGATCAAATCAATTTCTAAATTCACGGTAGTATTTATTTGCATTTTATTTAGGGAGGTTGAATTCCAAGTATGAGGTATTAGATTTACGGAAAATGAGCTATTTGTTAAGTCGTTCACTGTAAGGCTTACTCCATTTACGGCAATAGATCCCTTCCTACTTATGTATTTTGCAATAGAGGCAGAGTATGCAATCTCAACCTCATAATTCCCGTTAACTACATCGATAGATACAACTTCCCCTACATCGTCAATATGCCCGGAGACTAAATGACCACCTAATCTATCTGCCAACTTTAAAGATTTTTCCAAGTTCACTAAATCGTCAACATTAAAAGGACAGATTATTCGCAGTGTCTCAGGTGAAATATCAAATTTAAGTTTATCTGATCCCATCTCAACGACCGTCAAACAAACGCCATTCACCGATATGCTATCACCAACGACTACATCCTGAATATCAAAGTTTCCGGCCTCAACTTCCAAGGTATTTTTGTCTTGATCTAACTTTGCACTTACAATAACACCCGTGCCCTCTGTGATTCCAGTAAACATTTTAGATTCCTTTAACTGGCCGTGCTCGAACTCTTATATCATTCCCAATTTGTCTTACCTCTTGAAGATTGAACTCTAAAATATTTTTCATATCTACAACAGGACCAAGGTCAAACATCCCACTCCCTCTCTCACCCAAAATCTTTGGGGCAAAATAAATCAGCAATTCGTCTATTAGTTTATCCTTGCAAAAGGCACTATGTAAGCGACTACCGGCTTCCACCATCACTTCGTTAAATTGTCGTCTACCGAGCTCCTTCATTAAACCGTTTAAATCTACCTTACCTCTTTTATCCGGAAAACTCATCACCTCAATGCCCAAATCTATAAATTCTTTAATTTTATCGTGATCATCACAAGCCGTAGCTACGAGAACGTTACCCTCTTTAAAAATCTTAGATTTTTTAGAAACCCTCAAATTACTATCGGTAATAACTTTTAAAGGCTGCCTATCTGTATCTACTAAGCGAACATTTAATTGTGGGTCATCAGCGTCTAGAGTGCCAACACCAGTAACAATCGCACAAGATCGAGCTCTCCAGTTATGGACATCAACTCTCGATTCAAGGCTGGTAATCCATTTGCTTTGCCCATTTTCTAAAGCCGTTTTACCATCTAAACCAGCAGCTACTTTTAGACGGATCCATGGCTTTCCATATTTCATTCTCTTAACGAAACCCAAATTAAGGTTCAGAGCCTCTTCGTTCAAGACATCCATTTGCACAGATATCCCAGCTTGCTCTAACTTTTTCTTTCCCGTTCCGTCAACCCTAGGATTTGGATCGCTCATTCCACAAACCACTCGAGAAAGACCTGCTTTTATTATTTGATCTGCGCAAGGACCGGTTTGCCCCTGATGGCTGCAAGGCTCCAAATTTGTGTAAAGTGTCGCACCTTTTGCTTTTTTTCCAGCCATCTTTAATGCCATGATTTCCGCGTGTGGTCTACCGGCTTTTTTATGCCAACCCTCNCCCACNAAAACATTATTTTTTATTATGACGCATCCCACGCGTGGATTCGGAGTCGTTGAGAAAAGCCCTTTCTCCGCGAGATCAATTGCTTTTTTCATCCAAACTTGATCTACACTCTCTTCCACTAATCCGTCATCCGTTGTTTACTACCCGGTATTTTCTGTACCTCCTTGATGGCATCCTGAAAATCGTCAGCATCCTGAAAATCTCTGTAAACCGATGCAAACCTAATATAGGCAACGTTATCCAAGCGGTGAAGCTCTTTCATAACCAACTCCCCGATTCGCCTGGAATTTACCTCCCTATCTCCAGATGCCAGTAATCGGTTTTTTACGCGATTAATTGACTCATCAACCAAATTCGCAGAAACAGGGCGACGATGTAAGGCTCGCATAAATCCTGTTCTTAATTTTTCATCCTTAAACTCTTCTCTTGGACCATTAGATTTTATGATCTGAGGCATTCTTAAAACAATATTTTCATAGGTAGTGAAGCGGTTATTGCACTCAGTGCACCGTCTTCTCCGACGAATACTTTCCCCTTCGTCAGAGACTCTAGAATCTATGACTTGGGTCTCAGTGTTCTTACAAAAAGGACATCTCATAGGTTTCTACCATTATTTCCTCACGTTTCCCCAGTCCTTGGCATAAACTTTCTATTCTTAATTAGGTCGCCATGATCCTAGCAAAAAACTCTAAAGAACATTTGAATAGACCGGAAAAGCTTTACATATACGCTCAACCTCTACCCTTACTTTTTCTATAATTTGGGCATCTCCTGAAGAATGTAGCACATCCGCCAACAAATTTGCGATTTGCTGACATTCTTCACTGCCCAGCCCTCGGGTCGTTATTGCAGGAGTTCCTATTCTAATACCGCTGGTTACAAATGGTGATTCTGGGTCATTTGGGATAGAGTTTTTGTTAACAGTCAGATGTGCTAAACCGAGCATTTTTTCAGCCTCTTTACCTGTTGTGGATATTGATCTCAGATCTACCAAGAACATATGGCAGTCGGTGCCACCCGAAACGATCCTAAGTCCACGTCGCGAAAGATCGTTAGCCATTACTCTCGCGTTCGCAATTACTTTATTTTGGTAGCTTTTAAATCCCTCGGACAATGCCTCTTTAAATGCTACCGCTTTCGCGGCGATTACATGCATCAAAGGTCCTCCCTGAGTACCTGGAAATAACGCTGAGTTCATTGGCTTTTCAAATTGTTTTTTTCCTATGATAATTCCACCCCGGGGTCCTCGTAGTGTCTTGTGAGTTGTACTTGTTACAAAATCGGCGTGAGGGATTGGACTGGGATACACTCCTGCTGCAATAAGACCAGAATAATGCGCCATATCAACCATAAACAAGGCCCCCACCGATGAGGCTATCTCAGCGAAATGTTGCCAATCAATAATGCGAGAATAGGCTGAAGCCCCAGCGATAATTAGTTTTGGCTTCTCCTCGCATGCTAGCCTTGATATTTCATCATAATCAATTTCTTCATCCTTGTTCAAACCATAAAAAACTGGCTGGTAGATCTTTCCACTAAAGTTCACTGGAGAACCGTGGGTAAGATGGCCTCCATGTGCAAGCGACATCCCTAAGATCTTGTCGCCCGGCTTTAATGTTGCGAGGAATGCCGTTGCATTCGCTTGAGCGCCAGAATGTGGTTGCACGTTAGAAAAATCGCCTCCAAATATTTCTCGGCACCTCTTTATCGCAAGGGACTCGACTAAATCAACATTCTCACAACCACCATAGTATCTCCTTCCGGGATAACCCTCGGCATATTTATTTGTCAAAACTGAACCTTGAGCCTCCAAAACTCGTGGACTTGCATAGTTTTCAGAGGCGATTAATTCCAGATGATTTTCTTGTCGAATTTTCTCCCGGCTCATCGCTTCCGAAAGTTCAGTGTCTAAACTGGCAATACTGTCAGTATTCAAAAACATTTAAGTAATCCTTGCATATTAAAAACAACCATTAAAAAAAGTCAACGATTCTTGTTAAAACTCAATAAAACTGTTGACCTTATGATTTCTTTTTTTCAAAAAAGTTTTAAAAATTGAGGCTAAAAATATTAACCCAATAGCTGAAACAATATAGGCATAAAAATAATCACTCACTCGAATAATATATGCACTCAAAAAAACTCCAACGGACGTACCTACAAGCATGCTAAATCCGTGCATACACAAAGCAATCCCGCGTTGGGCTGGCACCATTTCAGACGAGCAAGTTTGTAGAGTGTTGTGCAACATAAAAAATCCAAAACCTGTTAAAAAGATGATTACACCACAATATCGCCAATCCGGCACTATAGGCATCGCGATGTAACAAATAAACAATATGAAACCTCCTCCTAAAACCAGTCCTTCTTGACCCATTATTAACACTAATTTCTTTACGCAAAAGGTATATAAAATAGCTCCTATGCCGAAGGTAGCCACCAAAAGTCCTGAAACTGACATTGATAAATCAAATCGCTCTTGCAGAAACGTTCCCGAAAAAGCGTGAACTCCATGGAATAATGCTCCTTCCAGAAAAACGGTACATAAAACAATTCTTACCCACGGATCCCTAAGTATTTTGAGTTGGCTCGAAAATTGCCAGTTTTTGTCTAATGGCAATGAGATGTCTATTTTTTGCCTGGCCTTAATAATAAAAAGCAACATGATTGCATTTAGTAGAAAAAGAGCAAAATACATGAAAAACACCACTCGCCAGCCATATATCTGCGCTATAAAACCACTACTTGAAGGACCAAAAATAGTGCCTAACATCACGCAAGCAATTAGTCGAGCAAGAGCAGATTGTCGCTCAACATAAGGCGTATTATCTGAAACCCATGCTAGCCCCAGCGGAATCAATCCTCCAACGCCCGCACCGGTAAAAAATCGGAGAATGGTAAGTTGTGTCACCGAATTCACTTGAGCGGAAATTAACGACATGATTGCAGCAATAACACTTGCCCAAAACATCACTTTTATTTTCCCGTACTTCTCCGAAAGTGGCCCATAGACAAATTGAAACATACCATAAGAAAACGAGTAAGCAGTCAATACTATAGCCAACGTAGTTGCCTCTACTCCCAGATCTAATCCGATGAGTGGAAGTAGCGGATCCAACACTCTCATATTTGCACCGGCTACGAAACCCGCGACCCCCACTACGAGAAAGATAAAATTCATCTCATCGAATGCTTTGAACATACACGACCCTGATCAGACTTTAATCCGATGATTATCAAGCAACATAGAACATGACTAGGCTTGGAATAAGATTAATATAGTAACGGCCATTGACGCGACTCGAGGTTATACGATTTTCTAACAGATGAACCACGAAAACGGAACTAGGATGATTGGCTTTAATTATAGCATTAAAAAGAATTCATTTCTTAAAAGCGACCACATGGTCCAATTGAAATCCTATTCTTATTTCTTCACCAACGGAAAAATAAGAGTGGCTCGACAATGACGCTAATAATTCCGTTGTACTATTTAAGCTCAATGTATAGATAATCTCCGCCCCTTTGTAAGTGCGTTTCACTATTTTGGCTGATAGTAAACTCTTGTCATCCAAAACCACGTCCTCAGGCCTAACAAGCACATCGACATCATCGCCTACTCTCAATGGTGAGTCCGTGTGAGTGTGTAACTCAACAAAGTCTGTTTCAATTTTTCCGTTCTCGTTAACTTTTCCATTCAAGAAACCTCCATCCCCAATGAAAGTTGCAACGGTTCGTGTGGCTGGCTTATGGTACACATCATATGGAGTATCCCACTGAAGCAGTTGTCCCTTTGCTATTACTCCTATTTTTTCTCCCATAACAAAAGCATCTTGCTGATCATGTGTAACCATGACACAAGTGATATCATGAATTTTCAAAAGTTCTGAAATCTCTTGACTCATATGCAGTCTGAGATCTAGGTCGAGGCTAGAAAAAGGCTCATCCATAAGTAATATCAATGGGCGAGGCGCTAAAGCCCTCGCTAGGGCGACTCGCTGTTGTTGACCACCTGACAATTGATGAGGGTATCGATTTACTAGGGCTTCAATTCCCATTATTTCTAAATAATCAGATGCTATCTTCTTTTGTTCTATTTTACTTTTTCGCCACAGACCCGCCCTAACATTATCCATTACCGTTAGGTGGGGAAAAAGAGCATGATCTTGAAATACCATACCAACCTTTCGTTCCTGAGTCGGTACATAACCTCCTCTCCCAGAGACTAATTCGTTATTGATGATCACGTCTCCCACTAGTGGATCGTGAAATCCCGCAATGGTTTTCAAGATTGTAGTTTTACCACAACCACTTGGACCAACCAAACACACAGTTTGCCCTCTCTCGACCGAAAAACTGACACCTCTCACTGCAAGCTCATCGCCATGACTACATTGAATATTTTTTACTTTCAGAACCATGATTTGCTTTTATTCTATAATTTTAAGTAACTAGCATCTTATTACCTACCAACTGACCTCGATTTTTTAAGCATAGAACTGAGTAACAATACAGGCATCAAGCCTACAAGTACTATAAAAAGGCATCCTAGTGCTGCTTCTCCTAACATTTCATCAGAGGCATATTGATAAACATGAATTGCCAGGGTATCAAAGTTAAAAGGCCTAAGAATTAAGGTGGCCGGCAACTCCTTCATACAGTCGACAAAAACTATAATCAAAGCAACAAAAACTCCGCCCTTGAGCAAAGGCATATGATGGTACCAAAGAGTGCCTCTATTTGAATATCCCAAAGTTTTTGAAACCATATCCATAGAGGGAGAAACTTTCTCCAAACTACTCTCTATCTGCCCAAGCGCTATCGTCAAAAAGCGAACAACGTAGGCAAATATTAATGCAAACAAGGTTCCACTAAAAATCAACCCCGTAGAAATTCCGATCCAATTTCTAAAAATACCATCCAAATAATTATCAAAAGCTGCAAAAGGAATAAGTATCCCTATTGCTAATACTGCACCTGGCATTGCATACCCTAGACTTGCAATCTTTATTGCAGCACCGAGCATTCGACTTTTGTTTATTCGGCGACAATATCCTAAAAAAATAGCAATCATTAATGTGATAACTGCAGCAAGAAAAGATAAGAAAAAACTGTTTAGCACCAACTCCTGAAACCCTTTATTCCACGAGGTTTCAAAATAAATTGTAGCTAGTCTGGCCAAAATAATTACTGGAAAAACAAACCCTATAAGAATTGGCAGAGCACAGCTGCAGAATGCGAGAAACGCTGAGAACCCTTTTAGATCATACGTAGGCAACACAGCAAAACGACTACTCTCTTTTTGATAAACCCTCTGCCGCCTCCGGCCCAACTTCTCCAATATAATTAATAAAAGTACAAATACTAATAGTGATGCTGCAATCTGAGCTCCACCAGCAACGTTATTCATACCCAACCAAACATCAATTAATCCATATGTCATCGTGGGTACCGAAAAAAAATCCACCGTCCCATAATCATTCAAAGTTTCCATCAAAACAAGCGATGTGCCTATAGCGATTGCGGGGCGAGCCGTCGGCAATGAAGTCTTAAAAAAACTTCCCCAAGGTCCCCGACCTAAGACTCTACTAACCTCCAAAACATTTGCTGATTGTTCCAAGAATGCAGTTCGCGCCAACAAATAAACATAGGGGTATAAAACAAAAGCCATAACCAAAATGGCACCTCCCAAACTCCTAATTTCGGGAAACCAATAATCAGCGGGACTTTCCCACGAAAATATTTCTCGGAGGAATGTTTGTAATGGTCCAGAATACTCGAGCAGATCAGTGTATGCGTAAGCGGTAACATATGATGGGATTGCCAGTGGAAGAACCAATAGCCAGTCAAAGTATTTTAATCCTGGGAATTTACACATCGTAACTAGCCAAGCCGTGGTCGTTCCCAAAAGCAATGACAAAAGGCCAACCGCACCCGCTAATAAAACCGTAGTGTGTATGTATTTCAAAAGAGCGGTATCAATTAAATGATCCCAAACATCTCCGCTCGGTTGTGCTGCTACAAACATTATCGAAACTACAGGAACCGACAATATCATAGCTAAAGCAAACCCACCGGTTACCCAAAACCCAAAACGATTTAGAGAAAGACGGCTCGAAAACATATGGCTATGAAACTAAAAATTCTCAGTCATTATAACCAACCTCATCGGCCAGCCTTACCCCACTCTCCCGTAAATTCGCAATTTCCCCTAAACCTAGGGTATCCTGCTTAAAGTTTCCCCAAGATTTTACCAACGGGTTAGGCGAAATATCAGCATTTACAGGATATTCGCCGTTTTTCTCGGCGTAGAGCCGTTGGCCTTCTCGGCTTGCCAAAAATTCCATCAATAGCAAAGCTTCCTTGGGGTTTGGTGAAAATTTTGCCATCGAAACACCACTGACATTCATATGGGTACCCCGATTTTCTTGGTTAGGAAAAACAATCCTTACTGACTCTGCCCATTTTTTTTGCTCAGGATCCGCCAACATTTTAACCATGTAATAATGATTAATAACAGCTACATCACATATGCCACTATAAATTGCTTTTACTTGAGCCCTATCATTTCCTTGTGGACGCCGCGCGAGATTGTTTTTCAAACCGGTCAACCAAATTTTTGCTTGATCAGATCCATGAGTCGCGATAACACTCGCCGTAAGTGCTGCCATGTAGGGGTGTTTACCTTGACGAGTACAAACTCGCCCCTTCCATTTTGATTGAGCCAACTCCTCATAGCTCGATATTTCGCCTTTCTTGATACGTTCGCTTGAAACAACTATTACTCGCGCTCTAGAAGTTAGGCCAAACCAAAAACCGTCTGGGTCTCTAAAGTTAGAAGGTATATTTGCGTTTAAGGCCTCTGAATCAATGGCCTGCACCAAACCCGCCGTTTTAAAATTCGTAATACGACCGATATCCACAGTGAAAATTAAATCAGCAGGACTATTGTTGCCTTCATTTCTTAGGCGCTCTAACATACCTTTTTGCGCATATACCGCATTTACGGCAATACCGGTTTTTTTGGTAAACACTTCAAACATTGGTTTCACTAATTGAGGCTTTCGATAACTGTAAACATTAACCTCTTTAGTAAAAGCCGTCTGGGAAATCAAACAAGATAAAATCGCTGTAATGGAGATAATATTTAAGCATTTCATAAAATTTTTCCTAAACGTAGTTTAATAATAACGTTTCTCAGAGTAATAATGATATGCATTATACTAAGAATTCCCAAAAATACCATCTCACTCGCTGAATCACTGGCGCGACCAAGTAGACCAGCTACCTATCCTGCAAGATAAATTCAGCACCTTTTTCAGCTATCATCATGGTGGGCGCATTAGTGTTTCCCGATGTGATCGTAGGCATTACGGAGGCATCTATAATTCGCAGGTTTTCCATTCCATGAACCAGCAACCTATCACTCACCACTGCTGACTTATCGCTTCCCATTTTACATGTCCCTACCGGATGAAAAATTGTCGAACCAAGATCTCCTGCTGCGCTAATCAACTCTTCCTCATTTTCAAAACTGAGACCTGGCTGAAATTCCTCTGGACAGAAAGGCTGAAGCGCCTTTGCTTTCATAATTTTTCGAGTAAGCCGGATAGAATCAACAGCGACGTTTTTATCCTCTCTTGTTGACAAGTAATTCATTTTGATCCGGGGATGCTCTAAAGGATCTAAACTGATCGCTGAAACCTGTCCTCTACTGGTAGGTCGGAGATTACAAACCGAAGGCGTGATAGCCGAGAATGAGTGTAACGGTTCTCCAAACTTATCTAATGAAAGAGGTTGGACATGCCACTCAATATTAGCCGAATTTTGAGACTCGTCACTTTTTGCAAAAGCTCCCAGTTGAGAAGGTGGCATAGTCAAAGGCCCTGTGTGAAACATAAAGTATTCCAATCCCATTTTTATTTTTCCGGCAATGCTATTGACTCGATCGTTCAACGTTATTGTATTTTTTACCTTGTATTGTAATCGGATTTGCAGATGGTCTTGGAGGTTCTTTCCGACACCATCTAATTTATGAATTAGCGGTATTCCCAGACGCTTCGACAGTTCTCCATCACCAACTCCGGAAAGTTCCAATATATGAGGACTGCCAATGCTTCCGGCACTCAGTATTAATTCAGAACCAATCTCGACGTTAAATTTCCCTCGGTTTTTTTCCACACAATCGACCCCAATAACCCGCTTCTTTTGATGTTGAGTATCAAGTATAAATCTTTCAACATGTGTGTTTTTCATAATAGTTAGATTTTGTCGTTTTTTAATAGGCCACAAAAATGCCCGAACCGCGTTCCAACGAACACCATTTCTCTGATTCATTTGAAAATACGCATTGCCAAAATTATCGCCAGTATTGAACTCCTTAATCTTCGGAATACCTACTTCTGCCGCCGCATCCCTCCACGCATCCAGAACCTCCCAATTTACCCGCCTCTCTTGAACAGGCAACTCTCCTGCATGGCCATGATACTCATTTGACCCATGGACATAATCCTCCATGACCTTAAAATAAGGAAGGACTTCATCCCAACTCCACCCTTTGTTCCCCAAGGCATTCCAATGATCGTAGTCTGATCTTTGTCCTCGCATGTAAATCATGGCATTAATCGACGTACATCCTCCCATCACCTTTCCTCTAGCATATCCTAGGGATCGCCCGTTTAATCCCTCATCTGGTTCTGTTTTAAAACACCAATCAGTCCTAGGATTACCTATGGTATAAAGATATCCGACTGGAATAGGAATCCAAAAATAATCGTCTGAGTCCCCAGCCTCTAGAAGCAAAACTTTTATTTGGGGATTCTTTGAAAGCCGATTTGCCAAAAGACAACCGGCAGAACCTCCACCAACGATAACGTAATCATACCCTGAAATTTTTTGTCTCATGTCCAACCCTGTAGTTTACTCTGACAGCGAAATACCTATCATGCGATCTTAACCAAAAAAATCGCTTCATTATGAAAAAATATAGGCGTAATGCCTCCGACCCAGTTAATTCTCCACCAATTTTATGACGGACTTTAATTTTTGAGGTAAAGTTCTCCCCATTCGCGCTCTCCTTCCCAAAAAGTGCGATAACTTATCGCCTTTAAGCGAGATCTCTTTATTTTTTTTACTTCGAATACCTACGCCTGAAACTGTAAGCTTAAGATTTGAAATAACTGCCGATGCAACTAACGTTTCCCCCTCATGCAAACCCATTAATATCATTCCGCGTCCCTTTACCATCGTTTTAATCTCGTTTATAGAGAAAATTAATAAACGAGATTTGCTTGAAATTGTCGCGACATAATTACTAGCCCCCTCTTCGACTTTGACAGGAGCGAGCATTTTTTCACCTAATCCCAAAGACATAAATTCTCGTCCAGACCGCCTATTAGTGACCATATTAGAAAGGGTAGATAAAAATCCGTAACCCGCATCAGAACAAACAAGAAATCTTGTTTGTTCTGATCCCGACACGCAAAAAATTATATGTGCTCCATCTTGCACGTCAACCAGCGAAGATACAGGCAAACCATCTCCACGACCTGAGGGAAGCTGCTCTATGTTTAAGCAATATGAGCGTCCTTTTGAATCCAGAAAAACCACCGGATTTGTGGTTTTTAATTTTAGAAACGCAGCCAGAGAGTCCCCTTCTTTGAAGGTTAATGAATTCCTGTCAACCTCCCAACCTTGGCGACATTTAATCCAACCCTTACTTGAAAATATTACCGTAACCGGTTCATCAATCACTGGAGTCTCTATCACTGCTCTATCAGCCACTTCTACAAGTGTTCTTCTTTTGTCACCAAATGCACTTACATCTCCGGCAATTTCCTCAGCTACCGATTTCTCTAGAATACCTCGATTTTTAAGAATTTTGCTCAAGTATCGTTTGTTTTGCCTCAGACCTTTCAGCTCTTTCTCTAACTTAATATGTTCGAGCTTCGCCAATTGCCTAAGCCTGATTTCTAAAATATCGCCAGCTTGTATAGCCGTCAGTTTAAAGATATCCATGAGATCTTTTTTTGGATTTTCAGATTCCCTGATCACTTTAATTACATCATCCACATTTAACAAAACTGTAAGCCGACCCTCAAGAAGGTGAATTCGACCGTTAACTTTATCTAAATCATGTCGTGTCCTTCTCTCAACTGTGGTGAATCTAAAATCTAACCACTCCAACAAAATTTCCTTCAGATTTTTGTTTTTCGGCTTTCCATCTAAACCAATCGTGACTAAATTAATGGAGACATTGGTTTCTAAAGTGGTCTTACTAAGAAGTAGATTTATAAAATCAGAATCTTTTATCCGCGAACTTTTCGGCTCAAATACTAAACGTATTGGATTGTTTCGATCTGATTCATCCCGAACACGATCAAGCATATTCAGCATCAATTGTTTCTCTTTTTGTTGTTCGATAGTTAGCGCTTTTCTGCCGGGCTTTAATTGCGGACTGGTTATAGTCTCGATTTCCTCAAGTACGCGCCGTGCCGAAGTTCCTGGAGGAAGTTCGTGAACCACAATTTGCCACTGTCCTCTGGACAGTTTTTCCACCCTCCAAGATGCCCTAACTCTTATGCTTCCACGACCCGTTTCATAAACCTGCAAGATATCTTGCGTTGATGTGATTATTTGCCCACCACCGGGAAAATCTGGCCCTTTGATTGTAGACACTAGTTGCCTGATCGACCGATTAGGTTTTTTTATTAGCGATATAAGTGCTTTCCCAACTTCAACAATGTTATGGCTGGGAATATCTGTTGCCATTCCGACAGCTATTCCAGAGGCTCCGTTTAGAAGAAGCACAGGCAACCTCGCCGGCAACACATTTGGCTCTAAAATGCTGCCATCATAATTTGGAGCAAAATTCACGGTTCCTTGATTAAGCTCCGAAAGCAAAATTCCCGCAAAACTTGTCAACCTAGCCTCCGTGTATCTCATTGCTGCAGCATCATCACCATCACGAGAACCAAAATTACCTTCACCATCAATTAACGGATATCTCAAAGTAAAATCCTGAGACATTCTAACCATCGCATCATATACGGAGGCGTCGCCATGAGGATGGAACTTACCCAAAACATCCCCGACCACGCGAGCAGATTTTTTTCTGGAGTTGACAGATAACGCACTCATCTCCCACATTGCATACATTATTCGAGCCTGAACCGGTTTTTGCCCATCTGCTATTCTGGGCAGCGCTCTATCCTTTACAGTTGCAATAGCATACTGCAGGTACCTCGTTGATGCATACCTGGCAAGAGACAATACGTCGTCTAGTGCTCCGGAAATCGGAGCAAACTCAGAAGGGTCCAACGACTTTACCGAAACTGTATTAGTTTTCTTTATTTTTCTTTTATTAACAGCTCTAATTCTACTTGTTTTAAACAACTCATCTTGTGTTGCCATTTTAAAATTTTTCTTTCTTTTCAAGACGTCAAAACCATTGGGTTTCGCAATTTTCTTACTAATAAACGCGAAACTTTTTGTTTACGAGGTCAATACCATTTTGACTTATGGAAAAATCCCATTCGCCAGACACCAAGTCTTCTGCCCTCTCTGCCTGATATATCGCGCAGCCCTCCACTTTTTTGTTGTGAACTGGATATTTCCTTGGAACACTGTGTCCTATCGATTCAATACCATTCGATTTAGTTATTAGGGGATGAACAACGGTTTCAACAAGGGTCAATTTTGTTTCATCGGTATCTACTTTTAACGAAAAACAGAATCCCAGTGATATTTTTTGACCGTGCTTAATCTGGTCAGATGTCTCCAAATGCTTACCCGCATCATCGAACACCCCATAACGAGTAACGGCACCAGCCGAGGCATTAGCAATAAAAAAAAGAAACAACAAGTAAATACAACTTTGTTTCATTTGAAATCACCTCTTTCTAATAATAGATCAAAACTCCTGATCAACAATATTTCCATATGTTTCCATCCAATTTCGTCTTTGCGCCGCGTGCTCTTTCCCAAGCATCATGGTAAACGCATCATATGAACTACTAACATTACTCGGCAAAGATACCCCCAAGATCCTTCTTGTGTCTGGATTTAGCGTAGTTTCCCAAAGTTGCTCCGGACTCATCTCGCCTAATCCTTTGAACCTGCTAACTAACCAACCATCTTTTGGCCATCCTTCTTCTAATAGCTTGTTTTCCATTGCTTCTAATTCTACATCATCCAGAGCGTAGAGTTTCCTCTCACGCTTAGCTTTACTCAAAGCTTTCACATCCAATCGATACAAAGGAGGTTGTGCAACAAAAATATGACCTTCAATGATTAACTTGGGAAAATGGCGTAAAAACAATGCAAGTAACAAAACCTGAATATGAGCCCCATCCACATCAGCATCAGCAAGGATATTAATTTTTTTATAACGTAATTTTGTCATATCAACACTATCTTCGACGGTATGGTGCTCTATGCCGATAGCCAATGCAATCGCTTCAATCTCCTTGTTTCCGTACAGTCCGGATGATGATTCTTGCCATGTATTTTTTGGTTTACCTTTCAATGGTAATATAGCCTGAAATTCCTTATCTCTGGCAGCTTTAGCTGATCCGCCAGCCGAGTCACCTTCCACAATAAATAATTCAATTTGCTCTGAATCATCGGATGAACAATCGGTCAGCTTTCCCGGTAGGACTACAACTCCAGAGGTTTTTCTTTTCGCTACTTTTTGATTTTTTTTTGCACGATTCAGTGCTTGCTGTATCACAAGGTCTGCTATTTTTTTGCCTACCGCTACATGCTGATTTAACCAGAGCTCAAGAGGATCGCGAACCATTTGCGAAACCAACCGAACTGCCTCTCTCGAGATTAGCTCGTTTTTAACCTGCCCTTTAAATTGGGGATCTACAAGCTTACAGGCCAGTACATAGTTTACGCGGGCAAAAACATCATCCGGGGTAATTTTTAAACCCTTTTGACCCATAGCATGCAAATCTATAAATTTTTTTATGGCTGCGTATATACCATCCCTGAACCCTGCGACATGAGTCCCTCCTAATCGAGTTGGTATCATATTCACATATGATTCGCCTAAGATTTCTCCTTCATTCGACCAACTAATTGCCCATAATAACCCCTCCCCCTGTGAAAAATTTAGGTCACGTTGTTCGCCATTACTAACATATCTTTCTCCAAAAAAAGGCTCGGAGACTTGCTCATTAAGTTCAACCGTGGCTTTGAAATATTGTTTTACCCCATCTGGAAAATGCCAAGATTGTGTTTTTAATTTTCCGGCTTTCTCAACCCCCATCGAAAATTTTACTCCAGGCAAGAGCATCGCCTTTGCTCTCAGCAAAATAGATATATCATTTTCTATAAATTTTTCAGAATCGAAATATTTGTTATCAGGCCAAAATTGGATACGGGTACCACTCACGTTTTTATTTATATTGCCTATAATTTTCATGCCTTGCTTCAATTTTCCGTTAGGCCCGAAAACTAAACTAAACTCTTTACCCTCCCGTTTGACATTAACCTCCAAACGTTTCGCCAAAGCGTTAGTTACACATACACCAACGCCATGTAATCCACCAGCTATACGATACACGGAATCTTCGTCTGTTTTTCGGAATTTACCCCCCGAATGCAATGTCGTAAAAATCATTTGTACTGCTGGAATTTTTTTTTGGGGATGGATATCTATCGGTATCCCTCTACCGTTATCGATTACCTCTACGGATCCGTCTTCTTTAAAAAATACGGAAATTTTGTTCGCATAACCAGCCAAACCCTCATCTGCAGCATTATCAATTAGCTCTATAAGGGCATGATTAGGATTGGAGGGATCAGTATACATACCAGGCCTATGGAGAATAGGAGAAAGATCCTCTAGAACCTCAATATCTTTAGCCGAATAATTTTGTTTCGAACGATTCACGCGTTATCCCGTGCGATTAGCGACAACCGCCGGCTTCCCTTTGATTCTGGGAATAAACTTTAATGGCTGTGTCGGGTGTAACAGTGGAATTTTAAGTAATTTGTCCTCAACATGCTCCACGAACAATTTTACTTTTCGGGATACCAAACGTCCGGATGGGTATACAGCACTTATGCGCATCGGCGCTGGACCGAAATCCGGCAGTATATGGAGTAGCCTCCCGGATTCTAAATCATCGCTCAGAAGAAAAGCCGGCAAATTTGCAACTCCTATACCATCTCTTGCAGCGGATCTTATTGCAAAGGCACTGTTAGCTTTAAAATCACCGAAAACCCTTACAAGCTCTGGCTTTTTACTCGTACCGAAATTCCAATCATTGCTGGAACTAAAATAGGTGTAGGTGTTGTATGAGTAAGTTATGCAGTTGTGTTTTTTTAAATCGTCCGGTGCCCTCGGATTACCGTGACTAGAAATATAATCTGGCGAAGCTACGCACATTCTTGCGAAACTGCCGACATGCCGAGCAATTAAAGACGAATCCTCCAGCTCCCCCATTCTTATGGCAACATCTACACCTTCTTGGACAACATCCACGTATCGGTCTTTTAGAGACAAATCTATCGCTAAGTCAGGGAATTGCTTTCTAAATTCAAAAACCAAAGGAATCAGATATCTTCTACCAAAAGCAGCCGGAGCACTTACTCTCAAGGTTCCAGTAGGGCTATTTTGCAAATTGGTAATTTCCGCATCCATTTCTTGCACTTCATCAAGAATTCTTTTGGCCCTTTGGTAATATTCTTTACCAGAATCAGTAATCGATAATTTTCTGGTTGTCCGATTCAACAAACGAACTCCCAGTATATTTTCGAGAGCATTCATATGCTTACTAACAGTTGGCTGTAGCATATTCATTTCTTTTGCAACGGCCGAAAAACTCCCAGACTCTACTATTCGGGTAAAAACCTGCATTAAATGGAGTCTATCCATACCAAAATCGCTTTATTCCCAAAAAGAATAAATTATATGCCTTTTATACTTATTATCAAGATAAAAAAAATCTATTATTATTATCT
>PAHB01000113.1 GCA_002704665.1 Pseudomonadota bacterium | reverse complement strand
TTTTTTTTATATTTTGGTTTAAAAAGTTTCAAAAATCGACAAACATAATTCGAAAGAAACGTATTATTTAGAGGATTTCGGCCAAATTTAGTTAACGGTGTACCTTTAGAACACACGCTTTGCGCTCTGGTTATATTTTAAAGACATTTCCGTTAATTGGACTTATTTTTTTTATCTAAAATATCTAGCTTTTCTTTTGCTTAAACGTGTATTGCAAGTAAAAATTTAGCATCTTGTGTTTCTAGAAACTACCATTATAAGCCGAAGGGGCAATAGTATTTTGATGTCTATAATTTGTTTAAATTAAAGCGGTTGTGGTCACAAAATCTGTTATTGATCACCTGTGAAATTAGAAGGAAATGGTATTAATCATCCAAAATAAAAACACAAATAACTTACCAAACGATTCTATTTTGTTTTAGAGGATATTCCATTTATAATAAAATAGTTTACGGGCACATTAGAAAGGTTTTTAGGTAAAGATATTTTGCAGTTTAATGCTCGGAGACCGCAAAAAAGCATCTTCAAACAGGAATGGGGAAAAAATGGTTGTTCTTAATGTAAATGGAAAAAAACATATGTTAGATGTGGAGCCGGAGATGCCTCTTCTTTGGGCGCTGCGCGATGAATTAAAATTAACTGGTACAAAATACTCTTGTGGGGTAGCGGCATGTGGAGCCTGTACGGTTAAAATAAATGGTAACGCTGTGAGAAGCTGTGTTTTTCCAGTATCAGCTGCAGAAAACCAAGAAATCATCACTATCGAGGGATTGTCAGCCGATGGTAAATCCCACCCGCTTCAAAAAGCTTGGGTTAAGCTTCAAGTACCTCAGTGCGGGTACTGCCAGAGCGGCATGCTTATGACCGCTGCTGTATTGCTAGAAAAGTCTTCTAATCCGTCAGATCAACAAATAAATCAGGCAATGCAAAATATATGTCGTTGTGGGACTTATGTTCGAGTAAAAAAAGCGATTCGAATGGCTAGTGAGGAGGCGTGAAGGAAAATGAAAATGAAAAACTCAAGTTTTAGTCAAAAAAGACGGAATTTTCTTGTTACGTCAGCTGGTGTTTCCGGTGCTTTTGTTTTAGGTGTCACCGTTAAGCCGGATTTGGCGGTAGCAGTCAATAATTATGGTCCCGAGTTGACGCATTGGATACTTATCGATCCTGATGAGACAGTTACAGTTCGGATTGCAAGAACAGAGTTGGGTCAGGGAACCTTTACGGGTTTGGCTCAAATGGTGGCGGAAGAGTTGGAGTGCGATTGGAGAAACGTAAAATCAGAGTATGCCGACGTGAATATGCATATACACAGGGACAGAATTTTTAAAAGTATGAGTACCGGAGGTAGTAGAGGTATTCGAGATTCCCAAGACTATATTCGTAAGGCTGGAGCTGCAGCACGGATTATGCTTATTCGTGCTGCAGCAAAGAGATGGAATGTTCCAGAGTCTGAATGTGCGACACAAAATGGGGTGATATCGAACGGCTCAGGAAAAACCATCACTTATGGACAAATAGCGCTTTCGGCTTGTGAGGAAAGTATTCCCACTGACATTTCGCTCAAGCCTCTTAGCGATTGGACAATTATGGGGACGTCTCCGGCCCGCTTCGATATCCCAGAGAAGACTAACGGACAACAAATATATGCTTCAGATATTTTACTCCCTGGGATGTTGCATGCGTCAATTCTTCAGTGTCCAGTATGGGGCGGTACGCTCAAGAGCGTTGATGAAACAAAAATTTCATCTTTGGCGGGCATAAAAAAAATAGTCAAAGATCAGTCTTGGGTGGCAGTAATTGCTGATAACTGGTGGAGAGCAAATGAAGCACTTAAGCGCCTACCAGTTTCATGGGATATCACAGATAATCAGAACGTTTCGAATGAATCTATTTCAAAATTGCTTAGGACGGGAATTAATGATGAATCTTCACCAGTTGCTAGGGAAGATGGGAATATAAAAGATGCATTTCAAAATGCAGCAAAAATAGTGGATGCAGAATATTCGTCTGGTTACCTTAATCATGCCACCATGGAACCGCAGACAACGGCAGCTTTATTTACCACAGAACGTCTTGACGTATGGTCGGGAACTCAAAACGGAGAAAGCACCGCGGCCGCAGCAGCCGAAACGGTTGGTATCGACTTAAAGAAAGTTTTTGTCCACAAATTCCACGCGGGAGGTGGTTTTGGTAGACGAGTTGCTCATCAAGATTTTACAAAACAAGCTGTCAAGATAGCGAAAAGTTTACCCGGAACGCCTGTTCGTTTGCAGTGGTCTCGAGAGGAGGATATGCGTCATGGCAAATATCGTCCTGTATCGCTAGTTAAGTTGAAGGGTGCTTTGGATCTCGAGGGGAATTGGCTTGGATGGCACGTCCGCCAAGCCGATCAATCAATTATGATAACGGTACGTCCCAGTGCCATTAAAGATGGAGTTGATCCGGTGAATACCCGATGCTTTAAGGATAATCCGTATACTGTCTCAAATTACAGGAATGAATACGCCATGAGAAATACTCATGTACCTCCCGGATTTTGGAGAGCGGTTGCTCATACTAATAATCCTTTTGCTCGCGAAGGGTTCATTGACGAATTAGCCCATGCAGCGAAAAAGGATCCATATCTTTTTCGTCGGCAGTATTTGCAGGGAACTAAAGACCTTGAAGTGTTAGACGCGGTGGCGGCTGCAATAAATTGGGAACAAAAAAACAAATCAGGGTTTGGTCGAGGTATCGCCGTGGTGGACGCATACGGTAGCTACACCGCATCCGCAGTAGAACTTTCTGTCGACAAGGATAAAAAAATTGATATCAGAAGAATTGTTGTCGCTATTAACTGCGGAAACGTTGTTCACCCCGATTCGGTTAAAGGGCAGATAGAAGGCGGAGTAGTTTGGGCACTATCCTCCTTAATGCACGAGGAAATTAACATTAAAGATGGCAAAGCAGTCGAAAGTAACTTTACAGACTATAAAGTATTGAAGTTAGCCGAGACTCCTGAGGTTGAGGCGATTGTTATGCCTAGCGGAGATTTTTGGGGAGGGGTGGGAGAGCCTCCAATTAGTGCAATTATTCCCGCGGTTGCCAACGCCATTTTCCAAGCCACTGGAGAGAGAGTGCGACAAATGCCTATTTCCAAACTGGGGTTTTCATTTCGCACTTAGCTTGATTTCACATGGGTTAGGGATATAAAGCACTGAATGGATTTCACCCAAATGAATACGACCTTTAATAATTATAGAAGGCGCTGTTTGGTAAATTTCATATCGTCAATGGCGATTTTTGTTTTCGTACCACAGATTGCTCGCGCAGTTCCGCTTAAATTGCTAGCCCCTGTGAAGAATACAGTGGGCTCAAACGTTATCAAAGAAGGAAGAGTAAAACTTAATATGCCGAGATTGGCAGAAACCGGAGATACAGTGCCGGTCCACATTGTTATCGATAGTCCAATGACCAACGATGATCATGTCGAGAAGGTTTATATTTTTGCCGAAAAAAATAATGTTCCTCATGTCTTAACAATTTCAATGGGGGCGAGGAATGTAAGTGCAGAGCTATTTACACGCATTCGTTTGATAACATCCCAGAAGGTTTTAGTTGTTGTGAAAATGAACAACGACACTTTTTGGTCATCTATGGCTGAAGTGGAGGTCACTAGGGCAGACTGTGGATGAATAAGTTTGGCAAAATATATGTAAAAATAGTGCCCACTAAAGGAAACCGGGATGTATTTTCAATCAGCGTGATGGTAGAACATCCGATGGAGTCAGGGTATCGACATGACGGACGCGGTAAAATAATTCCACGAAATATCATAAAAAAATTAAGTTGCGATTTCGATGGGGAAACAATATTTGCAGTTGAATTGTCCTCGGCAGTCTCAAAAAATCCTATGTTTCAGTTTCCGCTTAGACCGCGAAAAGAAGGAGTCTTGAGTTGTTTGTTCATAGATGAATTTGGCAACGAAAAATCAAAATTGGTTAGTTTTGGTGACTGATATTTGACGGAAAAAATGTTAAATATTTAATGGAAGGGGTGGAACGGATACCAAATGTCCTTATCAATCAATTATAGACGGTTATATTTGGCTTATGGTGCGAATTCAAATATGTCGAACATGTCTCTGCGCTGTCCTAGAGCAATACCTGTCGGAACTTACATCCTTAGCGGTTATGAGATTGTGTTCCAAGGTGTTGCCAATGTGAGACCTAGGAAGAAATCAAAAACTCACTGCGTCCTATGGAATATTACTAAAGAATGTGAAAAATCGCTTGATCGGTACGAGGAATATCCTAGGGTATATGGAAAATGTTATATTAGAAGCAGGAGATATGGAAGAACACTAATGTTTTATGCGTTGCGTTTTCCCCTACTAAGAAAGTATCCCGCGGAAAGTTATATTAGCTGCATAGCAGCTGGCTACAAGACCTTTGGCATTTCGGAACGCCAATTGGTCGATGCCCTTGATAGGTCATATGCAGTTGGTCAAAATCGAACTAGTGTTTCGCGGTATGATTACAAAATTTGAGTAAAAGGAAAAGAATGGAGAACAAAATTGACGGATTAGAAGATTTGCGAGATTTGATAACCAATGAGCTCAATATTTCGAGGGACAATGTGCCGAGTATCGGAAAAGAAATGTCCCTTGATGCTTCTATTTTGTTTTTATTTTTAACTCCGGAAAAAAGTGATCCTGAAACCAAAGGTATTATTTCGCTCAGAAACGATAGTTTTGTCTGCAAAAGTTTAAGAGAGCAAATGTCTAGGATGTCGATCCCTGAGAAAGATGTTTTAGTTTGGAACTTGTATGGCGCATATGGAATAAAAAAATTTACGAAAAAGATAGAAATGGATTGGCTGCGTGTTTTAAATACATTGGTTAAGAGTATGGATAATTTGAAAGTAATAGTTGGATGTGGCGGGGTCGTTTGGAAATCGTTTTACAATCTTAGATCGGATCGGCAAATCTTTTTGTTACCGAATCCCGAGCTTTCAGCTCGGAATTTAGCTGACGGTGATCAAATGGCTCGATTTGATCATACCTGGGATAATATCAAGAAGATTGTGGTTGCTCGTCAACCCGTCGTCCTGAGAGAGGTAATCGCTGGTACTCAAAATAAGTTAAAAGACAGCATCGAGAGTATTGATACCGATAAATTAAAGAATATAGCAGGGAATGTTGAGAAAAAATTCAAAAATACCATAGAGGAGGTTGAGAAAAGTGATTTACCTGATCAATTATTGAAGGCTAAGAATGAATTTAAAAGTTTTTGGCGGGATACATGGAGCCCAAAATCTCCAAGCGACAAAGATAAAAAGTAAAAAGGAGAGATATGTTCGAATTAGATGAGGAAATAATTGAGGATCTAAAGTCGTTGGATACTCCTACGGTTTGTAATGCAATAGAAGTTATAAATCCGCAAAGACGTGGATATGGATATACGACAAAACCGTTATCATGTCTAAGACCTAACCTGAAACCGGTAGTAGCGATTGCTAGAACCGCTAGAATTCGAGCAATGCACCCAAGTGATTTGTCCCAGCAAGCCAACTCGGTTCTTCTTGATCAATACTATGAGTACATTGACGGTGGACCTAAACCGAGTGTAGTAGTCATTGAGGATTTGGATGATGATAAAGGCTATGGATGTTTTTGGGGTGAGGTAAATAGTGCGATCCACTTCGGGATGGGTTGCCTCGGGGTAATCACTGACGGCGGTGTTAGAGATCTTCCAGATGTGGCAGAAGGTTTCCAAATGCTAGCCGGGCGAGTAGTGCCCTCCCACGCGTTCGTGCACGTGGTCGACTTTGGTAGAGATATTTCGGTTGCTGGAATGCGCGTGANGGATGGAGATGTAATCCATGCTGATCAGCACGGAGCTGTTGTTTTGCCGAAAAAAAATATCGGTGAAATAAAAAAAGCGGCTAATTTAATTGCGAAAAGGGAAAGGGTTATAATTGAAGCTGCAAAGTCTCCGTCTTTTAATATAGACCGTTTGAGGGAGGCGAGGGGGGATGCGTCAGAAATACATTAATTAGAGGACAAGGTGGTGAAAAAAATTAAGGTAGCTTTACAATACAGTCCACATAACCGTGCTGATTTATTTGAAAAGGCAGGTTTTCAAGTAGTAGAAGGAGTTTGTAAAACAGAGAGCGATATGATTGAGCTCTTCAAGGATTCTGACGGCGCTCAGGTCAGCACGATTCCACTCACTTCAAAGAGAGTCTTAGAAGAATGTAAGCGACTGAAGGTGGTTAGTAGGATGGGAGTTGGTGTTGATTCCATTGATCTTGATGCCGCAACGGAACTAGGTGTTTTAGCTTGTAACGTACCAGGTGTTAACACAGTTGAAGTTGCCGAACATGCGATGTCCATGCTCCTTTTGATGACCAGAGCGCTGCACGAATCAGTAGCGTCAACCAGACAAGGACGGTGGCTCGAAGACCGTTTGGTGANGCTTAATAAAGTACGCAGAGTCGCGGCGCATAAAGTTGGCATTATTGGGTTTGGTAATATTGGAAGGTCTTTTGCCAATCGGGTAAGGGCNTTTGGACCATACATGATTATGGCATTTGATCCCTACGTTCCGCAGTCTACGGCTGATCTTTATGGTGTGAAGCTGGTATCACTTGAGGAGCTACTTCGTGAGTCGGATTACGTTTCAATTCATTGCTCTGCAACCGAAGAGACGCATCATCTTATAAATAAAAATACCCTAAGTCTAATGAAAAAAGATGCGCTACTGGTTAATACATCGAGAGGATCGGTGGTAGATGGAGCAGCATTGGCCGACGTGCTGAAATCAAAAAAAATTGGTGCAGCTGCATTAGATGTCACAGAGTTAGAACCGACTGATTCTGCAGATCCTCTGCTGGATCTGGAAAATTGCTACATCACGCCGCACTGCGCGGGTTATTCCCCCCTTTTCTTGGAGGAATGTCCAATTTTACAAGCAGAGAACATTATCCGAGTCCTATCGGGAACCGGTGGGCCGCACGGATTGGCTAATCCTGAGGTTATAAAAACGATCGCGCTTATGCGACAAAATGGAGACAGCCGTTGGGAGGGATTTAAGGATTTCTCTATTGCATTGGCCGTTTGATAGTGCTGGATACTAATCTTTTACAGCTAAAAGATGNATTTCAATTTCGGCGACAACGTTATTAGAATTTGAGACCAGATCGTGTAATTCTTCCTCGGACATTAACCCTTTTTGGAGAGCATTATGGTATTTATTGTCAGGAATGAAATTGACGGTATTAATTTTGAAGTTGATATTATGTAATATACCGAGCGGNCTGTTTGCGGACTTTTCAGCGATCCATTGTTTGTTCATTTCTTGATCATACAGCGCCAGAGTCTGAGGTAATATGGCACGAACATGAGTTGGATCCCCAAGAAAATTATCATGTCTGGGGTGAGGTACTTTTATACNCACATTGGCTCCAGGGGTGCTGATTCGATATANCTCACGGATAACTTTGTTAAAAATTTCAAATGTTTGTCCTAAATGTTCTAAAACATTATCCAAAACGATTTCGTCTACGGAATTTGTGGCAAAAGGGTACGGGAACACCTCAAGATCATGCAACATATCAGGATCGCACTCACTGAAGTTATCAACATTNATAAAACCTTCTTTATGTTTATATCCACAGCCTAAATTGAGTTTTTTAAAAGTCATGTTTTATTAATGTCCGTTACGCTCTTCCCTGTTGTCATCCCTATCCAAGCCATTCCGAGTTCATAACCCAATGAAAGGATAACGGGGCCAATGAAAAGCCCCACTAAGCCATTTGTGAGAGTACCACCAACCACTCCAACAAAAATAATTATCATAGGAGTTGAGAGGCCCCGGGCCATGACTATTGGTTTCATAACATTATCAAACAACATGACCGGTACTGTCCAAGTAGTGAGTAGTATCGCCGGTGTTGTATCAAGTGTTATCCAAGCATAANTAAGGACTGGTATTAGAATTATTCCGGGTCCAACTTGAATCGCAGACATTACCAAAACCAAGAACGTTAATAGACCCGCTGCTGGAATCCCTGCGATTAAAAGACCTACTCCAGCTAAAGTCGCTTGGACTACCGCCACGCCTATGATTCCGACCGCAACATTGCGAATTGCCATGGTTGCTAATTTAAGATATTGCTCTCCATCGGACCCCACTATGCGACTCGCAAAAGCGGTCATCCCATTTTTGATCGGTTGGGCCCAACTAAACATAATTCCTGCCATGAAAATAGCAATGACAAATTGTAATAAACCAACTCCAACATTTGCCGCAATTTTTAAAAAAAATCTCGCAATTGATTTAAGTTGGGAACTGATTTGCTCAAGGGCAGCCTGTAAATTATCCGACGCATCCCACCAAAAGGTCGAGACAGTCTCTCCTACAAGCGGTAACTGCGCGATAAGGTCTGGGGGAGGAGGGATCTCAATCGATCCGTCTGCTAAATCTGTAGCAATAGATTCCATATTACTTATCAGTGCGCCTCCCAGACCAATTGCAGGTCCGATTACCATTATTAACAAAAGGAAGATTAGTAGTGACGAGGAAATAGCCTTGCTTTTGACTTTGTCAGAAATCCAATCAAAGGCTGGAAACAGTGCCACCGCTAAAATTCCTGCCCAAATGATTATTACAATGAAAGGTCCTAAAATTTGTAGGCACCAATAGATCATTACACCGAGAAGACCGAGTCTTATCGCTATGTCTGTAATTTTATTTGACCTGTTTTCCATTATTTAAATTTGCTTAATCCAAGAGCTTAGATACGAATTCTACCAGTTGTTTGCCATTTGGGGTCGACTCTTATGATTTTGTTAGATAGTAGATTCTGAGTTAGACTATCGATATTTGGTCAGGAAACAGGGGGTGCCAAATGTTGTCGCAGAGGCAAGTGGATGAATATCATGAAAAAGGTTTTGTTATTCCTAATTATCGTTTACCAGAGAGGTACCTAAAAAAAATTAGCGACATAAGCAACAAATTAGTTGAGGAATATTCAGAATTTAGAGATTATTGTCCTACTGTTCTTGCTTTTGAGACGGGTTTTTTGCAATTTGCGAGAATTCAAGAAATTCTAGATATGGTGCAACAAATTTTGGGTCCGAACTTTGCCCTTTGGAATTCTAGTTTTTTTTCAAAGCCGGCGATAAATGGTAAGGCTACACCTTGGCATCAAGATGGCGAGTACTGGCCAATAAGGCCTATGGCAACTTGCTCAGTTTGGCTGGCAATTGACGAAGCTTCTGAGGAAAACGGATGTTTGCGATATATTCCGGGTTCGCACAAGGATCAGCGTGCTCTTGAGCATTCGACAAACATGAGTGAAGAATTAACATTAAATCAGGAATTACTACCTAGTGAATTTGATGAGAGTCAGGCGTTTAGCCTTGAATTAGAAGCAGGACAAATGGCTTTGCACGATTCTTTTATAGTTCATGGTTCTGGAGTTAATAAATCTTCCAAATCGCGGAGAGGGATGACATTGAGGTATATGCCGACAACCTCAGTTTTTGATCGGAAACTCGCTGAAAAAATGTCATCAAAAACAACGTTGGGTCACGTTGATCGAACACTTTTCCTTATGCGAGGATTTGATGTTTCCGGAAAAAACGATTTTAGAATTCGACGATAGTTTTGGATGAGGTTGAATTTTGATAAAAAAACAGGAGACTGAATGGGTCACTCACTTAATAAAAGTATATGGTTAATTCAACACTGGAAATCACCTATTTGACTTTTTGAGATTGTAGACATGTTATTCAAAGCGATATTAATTTTTTCACTTGGTGTTCTGGTTGGTGTTTTTGTGATTCGTTCGGGTAAAATTGGAACGAAAACCGCAATTATCTTATCTCTTGGGTTTGTTGGGGCTACATTTCTTTATCAGTACTACTCCCCTTATCAGACTTGTGTGCGAGGTTTGGCGGATAAAACCGAAAAATCTTTTCAAGAAGACAAACCACAAAATGCTGAATTAGCACAAATTGTCTGTGCTAAAGTATTGGGGAAGGCGATTGATGAACCCTAATCGCGAAAAAAAGATTTAAACGAGAGAAAACTAAAGATGGTTCTTTCGTCGAGAAATATCTACTGTTTCGTAATTGCTATTTGCTTATATTTTGTCTCAAACATATCCTTTGCTGGTAAGATTTATGTAGCCCCGGGAATGAATTCTTATCATTTCAATCGTGATGCGGGTTACAACAACGAGAATTGGGGCTTGGGATTTCAATATGACCCAAATAATGCATACAGTGCAAATTGGGGAAGATTTATTAATAGTGAAAATGATTGGTCAAATTATGTTACAGGCACTTGGTATCCCTTAATTTACAAAAAAATGAGGGTGGGTATTCTTGCCGGGGCCTTTGATGGCTACAAAAAAGAAAAAAATGGTGGTTGGTTCTTAGCGGGAATGCCTATCATAAACTATAGACAAGGGCGATGGGGTGTTAATATTGCAGCAGTGCCAAGCTATAAAAATCGTATTCATGGAGCCTTTATCATCCAAATTTTGTATGCTATCGAGGATTGATTTATTTCTTTGAACAGTAATAATTTTAATTTTCGGCGTTTAGTGTCGATAATAAAATTAATTAATAAATTTGAGGTTGAATGAAAAAAATAAAAAATAGGCTAGTCTGTTTGATAGTTCTTGCCTTTCTTCATTCGTGTGGAGGTGGTCCTTCTTCGCCGCCACCCGGTCCCCCAGTCATTTCCGGGGTCGGTTCGATCGGGGCACCAATGGGCTCTGCAAATATAACGCTCAAAAGTCTGCAAACGGGCGGACAATTTTCACCAGGTAATACAGATTCGGATGGCAAATTTTCATTTAATATTGACACAGCAGCTTATCCTCCTCCTTACTTTATCAGGCTAACAAGTGAGTTAGGTGATAAAACCATCTCCCAATTCTCGTATATCAGTGGTGCCGGGGGTGCAGGAATTGTTGTGTCGCCTATTTCGTCTGCTGCGATTGCGTTGGCATCGAATCGCACTGCTGATGCTGCGTTTTCTAATCAAATTAGTATTAGCAAAAACGATTTCGATGCCAAAGCGGAAATACTTTATAAAGCGGCGAAAAACATCCTAGTTTCAGTGGGTGTAACAAACTCATCACAGCTTATAACCAATTCGGGTTACAAAGCCAATGGCTCGGGGGCAGATAGCTTTTTTGATATCGTTAAATTTAATTATGATGGAACCCTGAGTGGTGATTTGGTTTTAACAACAAAATTTTCTGGAAAAGCGATCAAGCTAACTAACTTATCAACAATTCAATCTGTCGAGTCTCTAGGAAGTATCGGTTCTCTCTCTTCAAAAATCGTTGGTTTAATCAACACAAATATTCAATGCTTGGCAACAGGTTTTGAGCAGAGTAATTCTAGCAAACTAGATGAATGTTTGGATGACAGTTTTAAAGATTCAAGTATTTCAACTTCGACTGAATTATTAACCCTTTGGTCCAACTTGGTTGGCCAATCGCTTTTGACAAAGGCCGCAGATGTGAAATGGTGCGACTTTGATGATTCCTCGCTAACCTTTGAGTCAGAGGCGAGTAGTCTGGGTGGCGCATCCGGAATATGTTCTGCTGTTAATGAGTTTAAAGCGGGAGGGTCTTCAGTTATATTTCCCGGTCGTTATCGATTCACTGTCAATGCGAACGGTGATGGAATCGTTTCATTAAAGTTATATGGTAATCAGTTGCCAGCAGCTCTTTCGGTATTTCCGAAACTACAAAAGAAAATTCGAACAGATGGACTTACTACCAACATCGGAATCACAAGTGGCTATAAAATTAACATTGGAACCGGTGTTGATTTGCCATCGAATGGGGACGGTGCGAACCTTGTCTCGGCGCGAGTTCGACTCAAAAATTATCTCGGCTCCTCTTTGAATGGAGGAACATTCTACCTCCAATGTAGACAGGGGAACGCGGCAAATTGTACCGATAGTTTTCTATCTCTTTGTTCTGACTCTAATTGTGACTCCTTTAGTTTAAAATCTGATGGTATTTTTAGCGTTTCCGCACTACTTGCTGAGGAGATAATTGAAGAGATGAAATCTGGTAGAGTCTCAGCGGAGATAACCACTTACAGCGACACAAATAGAACAACCCAAGTTTATCAATCAACTATCGCTTTAGTAAGTTTGCCGATAGGGCAGAACATTGCAAATGGTATAACGTTCGCTTCGCTGTCAACATCTTCTCAATCAGCTCTCAGACTTTGGTCTAGTAACAATAGTTTGTCCATTAATTACAGCTCCGGAGATGTGAACCTGTATAAGGGAATATTTTATGTCAACAAAGGAGACTCCGAGGCTGACAGCAAAGTCAAATTGTCATCGGGATCTGCCACACATTCGAGTTTAGATGTAAGTGAGGTGATGGGGTTAAAATCCGACTGTTCTGTTAGCGGCTTCTACAGGGCATATACGCTTGTGGGTAGTTTCAATAATGTTAAAACTCAAACCAAATATTACGGAAGTTGTGACTCGAGCGATTACTGACGATGATTCAATTTTTTTTTTACAATAAACTTAAAAGATATTATGGAACAAATTTCTGAGAAACCCCGGCCCCTAGCATCATGATTAAAAACGTAAAAAAAATATTTTGTTTCTGGATGTGTTGCTTTTTTTTGGTTGGGCCAGTGTTGGCAGACTGGAATATGGTAATGGAAAATAAAGATGCTACTTATTATATATTCCCAAAAAAGATTTTTATCCGAGGGCAAATAAGAAAAGTTTGGGAGCTCCAAGATTTAAAGAAAATCACATGGAAGGGTGAAAAGTCTTTTCGCTACCTGTCAGAGTATCATTGTAAAAAAAATTATTGGCGGATATTGCACTATACTGGGCATTCTAAGCATATGGGGTTGGGGCAAATATTATCAGCCAAAAGAGACGGTGATTGGTATATCGTTCCCCCGGCTACGCCTAGAATGCGAGTTTTTAAAGGGGTTTGCAGGCTATAAAAAATTTTGATTCTGACTTGCTTAAGGGCAATTTAAGCTTTCTATGGATCCTGGGGAGAATATCATGGCAGTTGAGGGAAAAAAGCAGGAGGCATCGGGGCTTTTTTACGTTGTGCCTGTTGTAAAAACAATTATTATTACTTTTTTGGTGGGACTTATTATTGGCAGTGTAATGGCGGTCGTATCAAATGGGTTTGTAATGGGTGTAGGCTGGCTAGCTGATCAACGGGCTTCTCTGGATTTTTTTTCCTTTAATTTAGGCAAAACAACGGTTTCAACAGCGCCATTAATTTGTTTATTGATAGCGGCTGTATTTGTAATTCTGATTAAACGGATTTTTAGAATCACGCGCTACCACGGACCAGCGGACAGTATTTATATAGCGCATCATGCTGACGACGAACCTGAATGGAAGGCGGGGATAGGCTCGACTTTAGCCGCCTTTGTTTCCGCAAGTGGTGGGGCTTCAGTAGGGCAGTATGGGCCACTTGTACATTTTGGAGCGACTGTTGGCGGCCTTTTGAGACGCCTTACCCGAGGTATTTTAACCACTGAGATTTTCTTGGGATGCGGAGTGGCTGGTGCTATTGCTGCTGGTTTTAATGCACCGATTACAGGTTTAGTTTTTGCGCATGAGGCGATTCTTAGAAATTTTTCGCAGAAAGCTATCGCACCCATAGCTATATCCAGCATAACTGCTGCGGCTGTAAGTGAGTGGGCTTTTGGTGACCGAAACGCTTTAGCCATTGATCATATTGCCCCGAATCTTGTGGAGCTGATGCCTTATCTTTTATTATCTGGGCCAGTATTTGGGTTGATTGCGATTACATTTATGCTATCTTTGCGAGGCTCAGCGCGCTTTGCAGCGAACAGTGGTTTTTCAGGCCCTCAACTTATACTTTTGGCGGCATTGATTTGTGGTTTTACCGGTATGTTTATCCCTGAAATACTTGGTTTGGGTACAGAGGCGGTGAATAATATGTTTGCAGATGGATTTGAATTTTCATACCTATTTATTTTGTTGGTAGCAAAAATTTTAATGACTGCAGTATGTATAGGTTTTGGATTATTTGGAGGCGTATTTTCTCCGGCGCTTTTTGTTGGTGCCTCAATTGGGGCAATTGCTAATAAAATTGTCGCAATAATGGGTCTCGGGGCTTATGGCCCAGCCCTTGCGATATGTGGCATGGCCGCTGTAGGTGCTGCCGTTATTGGTGCCCCAATATCAACTGTTTTAATTGTTTTGGAGATGACTACTTCTTACGAATTTGCAGTTGCAGCTATGCTATCTGTTGTGTCGTGTAAAATTGTGTCAAATGTCCTTTTTGGGCATTCATTTTTTGATAGGCAACTTTTAGATCGTGGAATAAATATATCGCTCGGTAGAAGTCACATAAATCTAATGGATCTGTCTGTTATGAAATATGTTACAAAAGACGAGTTTGTTTTTTTTAATACGCGAGAAACAACGGAAACAGCAATTGAGGCAATGGCAAAAAAGGGAGTAACGGAGGCCTACATCTTGAAGGAGAACAAAATATTTGTCGGCAAAATCACCTTGCAAAGCTTGATCACAGCCGGTGGTTTAACGGTTCAAAGTAATATGGAGGAATCTCCAATGGTTATTTATAGCGAAGAATCTGTTCTCGAGGCCATTGAAAAAGCTAGCAATTTCGTCGGGGAAAGCATCCCAGTGCTTGATAAGGGTGAAGGTAAATTATTGGGGGTGATAACTGAAGCTGCTCTCTTCCAAGCATATTTATCAATGCAAACGAAAACTAGAGATTTAGAGACCTCTTGACCTTTTTTGAGTCTTATAAAAAAATGATATTTCGAATTACAATAAACGGTTGAAAAATTAATATACAAAGATGTTAGAGGCTGTAGAAATAGCGTGTATGCGCGGTAGAAAATTATTATTTGAAGATGTCTCTTTCGTGTCCAGTGGTGGAGAAGCTTTCCGAGTTTGTGGGGGAAATGGAACTGGAAAAACTAGTTTGCTCCGTATATTAACCGGCCTTTCGCGACCAGATAGAGGCTTAGTATTATGGGAGAGTGAACCAATAGCTAAGGAAATTGATAATTTTCGAAGTCGGCTCATATACATAGGTCATTCGGACAGTCTTAAGCCTGAGTTAACGCTATATGAAAACCTTGTTTTTTTATTAAGTCTTTCGAATATCAGCGTTAGTTCAGAGCAACTGCTTTCGGATATGGAAAATTGGGGACTGGGAGCAGTAGCTCATAACTTAGTATCGACGCTTTCAAAGGGACAAAAAAGACTTGGAAGTCTTGTACGTTTGCTATATTGCAAAGCAAAGAGGCTTTGGATACTTGACGAGCCATTCTCAGGGTTGGATCAAAGTGCTGCCAGTAGATTAATTTGTCTTTTAGATAATCACCTCGCTAGTCAAGGAGTCCTTGTTTACACCACTCACAAGAATATTGGTTTAAAATCTTCAGGCCGCCATATCAGTTTGGAAAAAATGTGAGCCTTCGGATTGTCAGTTTTGCTATTATTCGGCGAGATCTAAAAAAGGCTGCTAGAA
>PAHB01000112.1 GCA_002704665.1 Pseudomonadota bacterium | reverse complement strand
CGCCCATCGTGTCATAACAAGTACAATAGCACCACCAGGCTGCAAACGCTGACGGGGGCCAGATGTATACCATTCAAATGTTCGTTCTAAAGATTCTTTAGATCCTACAGTTTGTTCTGTGTGTGGGTCATCTATAATAAGTACATCAGCACCACGTCCCGTGATGGAACCACCTACACCAGCAGCATAGTATTCACCACCTTGATTCGTCTCCCAACGACCAGCGGCTTTGGAATCCTGTGATAAAGAAACATTTTGAAATACTTTTTTGTATTCTTCAGAGTCTACAAGATTTCTCACCTTCCGACCAAAACGTTGTGATAGTTCAGCATTATGTGAAACTTGCATTATCTTTGCTTTTGGATTCTTTCCTATGATCCAGGCAGGTAACAAATAAGATGCAAATTCAGATTTGGTATGCCGAGGAGGCATGTTTACAATTAATCTTTTAAGAGATCCATCCGCTATTTGATCAAACTTATTAGCTATAATTTGATGATGACCCCATTGAGTTTTATGTTTAGCCTTACGATATATGAAGTCGGGCCAAACCTGAGTAACAAAATATAGAAAATCGGATCTGCCCTTTAATATTTTTTTAGCCTCTAATAATTTCTTATATTTCTCTAGTTGCTCTCTTGGTAACTGATTTAGGTCCATAAGTATTTTTTACCAAATGTATTTGTATTTCTTGCATCTTAACTCTTATTATAAGTTACATCAACGTAAAAAAGGGGGTTGGGGTTGGAGATGGAAGACTGTGAATTTTTGGATATAAAAAGAATTACTTTTGTGGATTTTTTGCGATATGGCGAATTAAAATCGTGGCGAGGTTAGTCGCCACGAAGTCCATTAGCTTGTTAGTTAATGTTCGTTAAATTTGTCGGGTAAGATTAAATTGTTCAGCAAGTTCTTCAACTAATTCCATTGCAAATTTATTTACAACTTCATTGTCTTTATTAGCTTGTATAAACTCAAATATTTTTCCGTCTAAATAACAAGCTAACATTTGCCAATTAACTCTCTTTTCTTTATTCGTTCTTTCAAGAAAAGATTTTAATCTTTCAACAATCTCATTGTTGTCTTTTGAAGTCATAACTAAAGACTTCAATTCAACCATTTGATTATTACTAGGCATAATTTACTCCTTTCATATCTTAATATAATCATAAGATTAGATAAGTCAAGATAAGATATTAATTTATTTACAACTTACAGTTGTGCCATTCACATCACCCCTCAACTCCTGAAGAAGTTCACCTGCCACTTTTTTTAAAAACATTAGCAAAAGCTCATCTGTCTAATTCACGGGAACGGGAAATCCTTATTTTTCAACACTTCTGCACTGAATTTTGGATCTGGCGCCCGCGGCTTCTGATTACTTAATAAAACCCACAAAAACGTTGATTTCCTTGATCACGGGAACGGGAATTTACAGGAGCTGCCGTTTTTTTCAGGGTTAAAAACACCAGCAAAATGATGATTACCTCTATCACGGGAACGGGAATTGTTGATTTATATAGCTTTTCTTGGAAGCGTTTTCGCCGGCGCCCGCGGACTGTGGCTACTATATATGGTAGGTATCCCGTCCCCGAGTGTCAATAACGGGAACGGGAATTTCGTTTAATTGGTTTTTGATGGTGCTTGGATTTCCTTGAATAGATTTGAAAATTTTCCTCTTCTATCCTGATCAAAATCTTCTTCAAAAACTTCCTGACCTAATTTATTATCAATGATATCAAAATGCGTCATAAGTGTTTTCGATTGATCGCAAGTATGTATCATCATAATCTCTTTCCTATCAGGGTGTTCGCTGATTTTTGTTTCTACTTCATTTTCTTTTTTTACTTTCAAAGCATAAGCTTCACTTATGAAAGTATAGAAAGGTGCATTTAAATCGTCCAACAAACCTGAGATGATATTAACTGCCATATTTTTTGACATGTTTGAAGTAAAGTTACAACCTATTACCATTTCTGCAAAAGGTGTTTCAGGTATAGGATCGTGCAGTACTCCAGCTTTTTTTCCCATATCAATAAACTGATGTCCTCTAGTCGCCACCATATTTCTTTTATAAGGAATGTAGAACAAGGCAGGCAGTTCTACTTCTTTTCTTCTATGAAATAAGAATGCGTCCTTACCATGATCAACAGAGTATTTATGATAATCTTCCAACGACTCGTACTGAGATTCCATTGGTCTTATTGCTGTGAACTCAACAGGAAAATTTTTCATAAATTTTTCTTTGAGTTCGTCTATTAGTTTTTCGTCCATTTGACTCCTTTGTTATCCCATTAATATAAGAGATGTTTTTTAAAAGTCAACATAAAAATTAATTAAAATTTGACCACAAGAAAAATTGTATGATCAGCATCAACAGGAAGCGGCCAGGGCCGCTGCACAACATTGCTATAAAACCAAACCAAATTAATGCCTGAATCACGGGAACGGGATTTAAGTTTTCTTAACTTTAACCTTTGATTCTTTCCATGTATTACCTGCTGCAATGCACGGTGTACCGGGCCCTCCAGTCAAGGCATACGTCTCTCCTGGTTCAGGTTTATCTTTGCTTGAGTCGACGATGTAATTACATCCGTAGTAGTCATTCATTTTCTTTATTAGTTTTTTACTTATTGGCATTTTTTTTCCTTTCTTTGTTAGGCAGCCCACTGAAGAACAGGAGCCATATCACAGTTGTGTATGAATCTACAATGAGCTACCGTTAACCGGTATACAGCTTACCCCACCCGAAGTCAAGCTTCTTTTACAGGGACCTGCTGCTGGGGCCCAGATCTTGTTATTATAGTCAACGCCTCCGTAATGGCTCTTTTCCTGAACAACGGGAATGGGATTTTGATGAATCATCTCCAGATCCAGCACCTGCTGCCTGGATGCGCTCGTGTTAATTTTTTTAACAAAAACCACAACCTGATGTGTCTGACCGAGAAACGGGAAACTAGATGAGGTAATACTTGACACCACAGGAAGCGGCCAGGGCCGCTGCCGATTCTATAGTAAAAAACCCAGCAAACCAGCAAGTTCCTGTAAAACGGGAACGGGAAATGGCATAATCATTGAGCTTCCTGCATCTCTGCCCGGGGCCCGCGGACTCTGGTAGTAGAAATAACAAATCAATTAATCGAGTTGCTCGACAACGGGAACGGGATTTCGGGATCTGGTTCACAGGACCGGGCCAAGAGCTCATAGAATTTTAACCAGTCACCTGGGCCGTGTATCCATAGAACGGGAAAACGGGATTCCGGTCCCTGGATCGCGTTACTACCTTCGAAAACCTTTATGACCGAACCCGAGAGGGGTCGGGCCAACACAAAAACTAAACCTCCACGACTTGTTCTCTCGTAAATCCAAGCTTTTTGAAATTTAGACAGCTGAAGTGAGTTACCTTTAATTACCTTAAGCTCAAGCCAAAAATCTATTCCATCGTAACAGCCATTTACGTCAGGAACACCGGGTGTAACTCTATTTTCTATTCTTACCAAGTGAGCGTCTTTTAACGCTTTTTTTACGTCTTGCCATAACTTTGCCTCTGGGCCTTTTGCCATTTAGCTCTCCATTAATAAGTTCATTTAGATAAGGTAAGAACCACTTATTATCTCTAATAACTTGTACCAATAAATTAGTCAAAGAGTTTACAATCAATTCTTCTTTTTTAACATTTGTAATAGGACCACCATCAGCACTAAGTCCTGAATAATCTAGTCCGGCATGTAAAATTTCATGAAGGAACGTATTGCCCTTCTCAATTTTAGTAAGATTTTTCTCAAGTAAGATTTGTTTGTTTTGTGCATCATACTCCCCTTGTGTTGTGTTATCTTTGAAAATAGTATTTTTAATTTGAAGATTGTCGTAACCAATTTTAATTTTTCTTCGCATTTATTTTTACCTTTCCAACATGAGTCTGGACAAAAGAATCGTTATTAATAAAATTTAACACAGCNAAGAAGTCAGAAAATTTATTTGTCTTCTTCGCTNTGNTCATCAATGACTTCAGCTTCATCTGCTGAAATCTCGATAGTCTTCTCTTCGCCAAGCTCATCNTTCAGTTCCTTTATTGATTTAATTAAATCTTCNTTACTCATNGCAGATAAATTCTGCGTTTTAATTTCTTTTCTATCAATATAAAAACCAGCTGCTTGACCAAGTCTAAACTCGGAATTAATCGCTGCTGCCATTTGGCCTTTGTCTTCGGCTTTTTTAGAAAGACCATCTAGTCTTTTCAAATGCCTCAAAAAATCTTTAAAATGAGCAATTCCTTTTTCTCTCATTTCTTCGATATAAGATACAACGTGCGGAGACTTCTCAGGATTAGTTAAAATAGATCCCCACTTCTCACACGTAGGCTCGGAGTATCCAGCTTGTTTAGCTGCTTCTTTTTTTGTGATATTCGGATA
Organism: Pseudomonadota bacterium; assembly: GCA_002704665.1. Taxonomy (GTDB): domain Bacteria; phylum Pseudomonadota; class Gammaproteobacteria; order Burkholderiales; family Eutrophovitaceae. Next base: position 11,062 of record PAHB01000112.1, on the reverse strand, counting down.
ATTAGCAACGAAAACCTCAGCAAAAGTTCTTTGCTTTGGGGTAAGATTCAAATAAGTTTTTTTACTGTTGCGTAATGTTAGACCTGTTCTATCCACTTTTAACTCCTGTATAAGATTATCTAGAGTTATTATATATCAGTTATCCTAAAAGATCGCCAGTCCTTTAGTAGTATGAAATTCTGTGTACTTTCTGGGTACTACTATGACAAAATAGTTGTTGGTATTGCTTACTAATATTAGTTTTTCTGTTAGTCTGGGTACTATTGATGTAAAAAATATTTTTAGAAGTATTTACTCTCAAGTATCTATATAGGAACAGAAAAGTTTCACGTGAAACATAAGGCCCAGGATGTGGTGTGGTGGATCCTGAGCCCAAATTGTTAATAACTTAAAGATTAAAGATAGTCAAGGGGGCTACTCCACTCTCGCTTTGTAGCCCACCTATAGAAAGGAGTTTCCGATGAAATCGAAAAAACTCATTACTGTACCTTATTTATCTTTGATAATCAAATAAATTATAGTTGCTATAATGATGATATTTACAACATTATAAAAAAACATACCTAATCCTAGTTCAAGCGTCATTTTATTTAGTCTTTTGCAGTATTGTTTTTCTATCTCCATTGGTAATAAATTCAAATCCAAACTCTTTGGCAGCATCCCTGCATATGGCCATATTATATTTTTGCCAATCATCATAAATAAAAACAGCACCTGGAGCAGCTCTCCTAGCAAAAAAAATAGTTTCGGTTAAAACATCTGAAGTTTTGTGAGGACCATCAAAATGCACAAGTCCGTACCTGTTTAAAACATATTGTTTTGCATCATAATAAAATTCTACCCCATAATAATATTTTTCAAAAAAGACATCATCAGGCATTTTAAGCAAATTAAATCTAGGCTCACCCGCAAAATCTTTTTGAAACTCTGCATACATTTTTTCGCCATAATCCATTTTTATGGGTTTAGTATTGTCGTAATGTGGATAAATCATATCTCCATATGGATCTATACCAATGTGAAAATGTAATCCTGAGTAATTTGGTCGGATATAGTTCATTATTAATTTACTGCCAAGTCCTTTTCTAACACCTATTTCAGCGGTTAACATTATAGTTTCTTTATTCTTTGAAAATTCTTTAGCTGTTCTTTCTGCCCAAGCAGATAATAGATCGTATTGTTTTGAATCACCTTCTATGGTCATTTAGATATCTCTCCCTCTGTTTTAAATAAGTTACCTGTGGCTGTGTGTAACTGTAATTTGAATTTTGTTTTTTTAATTTGAAAAAATTGTCTCTTACATATTCCGGCTCGTAAGAAGCAAACATACATACTAACTTAAAATCTTCCTGATTTTCAACAAACCATTTCCTAGACTCTTTTTTTGCAACAACCAAGGAGTGCTCGATTCCTCTGTAAAATAAATCATCAAAGGCTCTCCATAAGACTGCTTTCCATAGTCGAGTCTCTGCTGGTGTGGCTGATGATTCGTATTCTGTATACATATCTCCTGTTTGCGACAGGAGACAGATCCTTGGAAGATCGATGATGGTAACTCATTGATGAAGCTGCCTCCTATCATTTCAATTCCGTCACTGGTCCGTTGTCCGTGTTTGTAGCGTTTTGTACAACGCATATAGGACAATTCATATAGTTATCACCATCTAATTGCAAGACATTTTCAGGAAGCACTTTCTTAACATAATGATTGCCATCGCAGCTCGGACAGCTTTTATAAAATGTAGAATCATTTGCGTCTGCCATTTTTACCTCCATTCTTCTCCATATCCTTCATTATTTTAGTTTCGTAAGCTTCAGGTGTCATACCTCGATCTTTAGCTCTTCTTACTACTTCTTTATCAATCAAAAGCTCAATATACTCAGCTGGCTTTCTATACTCTTTTAAGCATAGAGCCTGTAACAGAGTATGAGATTTTTTCCGCACTGCCACTGATTTCCATTTATTTATATCCATAAGTTATTCCCTCCTCATTAGTTTCAAACTTAACTTTATCATTAAACTTCATGTTTAATTTAACTGGGCGATTTCTCAATCGACCTGTACCCTTAAACACATCGCCACTTGTAATTTTTACCCACATTTTTTCATCACCATCGACCTTATCTTTAAACCAAACATAAGCCATATTATCATAATTATGCTCAGTGTTTTTAATGAGTTTATAAGTATCTTTTCCGTGATCTTTGCAGGTAAATAAAATGTTATCTTTTTCGTTCATACTCCTCCTACATAAAATACCATAATGTACATACTAAAACTAATAAACTAAATCGTGGTAAGAATATGCCAATACATAAACTTACCAACAATATAGTTTTTATAATTCCAGCAGCAATCATGGTGTTAGTTTATTTTTCTCTCTTCGAAGTAAGTCAGCTTTGATAGTTTCATTGGCTATATCCTTATCAAAAAATGAAATACCTCGATCACCACCCTCAGGTTCAAAGATAGTATTAATTAACCTTTTCACTGCATAGGCCCAACGATAATCCTCCGGATCCAACATAATACCTTCCGAAGTATAAGTAGGTACTTCTTTGATTATGTTATGAATTGCTTTTGAGAAAACAACCCAGTTGCAGTGGTATTCCTTATCTCCATCTTTTCTACTCATTAGTCCCTCCTCAATCCTGACACATTTGCAGAAATATAATTATCTTTTTTGTTCCTGTACTCAATGTGATATTTTTTATTAGGATCTAATTTACGTCTTAGTTTTTTAAGAGACATGGCTTCCATTTCTTTTGGTTCCATAACCTCTACATGCGTATCGTTGGTTTTAGGATCTACTACTTCAGGTCCTAATTCCATAACTTTGTATTTGTATCTCATTAGTTCTCCCTCTTCGAACCAAGAGCATTCCAGCTAGCCATTTGATCTTTTACTTGCATAAGTAATTGTTCAAACTTAACAGCTGCCGCATTTGATTGATGTCTGTTTTTTAATTCACCATCTACCCAAAATTCAATCGTATCGTCTTCGTCATGCATTTTGATTGTAAATGTTTTTGCTGTCCAGGATTTTATTCCACGAGTTGGATGTGGATCTGACCCTTCAGATTTACCAGACTTGATTGAAATGCCTGGAGAAAAAATTTCTGCAGACTCTTCCATACCTTTTACTTGTCCAGTTACATATAGCATCTCGACAAGCTTGTTTATTTTGAACATTATTTCATCTTTGTTCATAGTTACCATCCTTTGTTTATCCCATTATAATACAATATCCCCATCAGTAATCAAGAGTTATTTACAATGAGTAATAAAAAGTATAAAGTTAATTATGGAGTTTCTTTTAACAGTTGTAATGTGTAGTGCGCAGGTGAATGCTTGTTTAGAACCATTCCAATTTCCAGATCCGTACCCCTCAATCTATGAATGTATGGTGGATGGATACAAAAAATCAGGCGAAAAAATAATTGAAATAGGGCCAGATGATGTCAATAGTCACAGATTATATATAAAATTTGAGTGTAATGAGGTCATAATTATGCCACAAACACCAAAGGTGGAGACTTGACAAGATTCGATAAAAGTGCATATAATTCACCCACGAATGCTTATCGTATACAAATAAGGCATAAAGGTATGTATTACGATGAGGTAATAAGCGGACAAAACGATGAAGAAAGTTTAAAAAATTTCTTCGTCAAAGGCTTTAAAGGTGAAATACAACCTAGAGGCTCAGATCCGATATATACACCGGATCGTTTTTTCTGCACAATTGAGGAGGTTACTAATGAGCTTACAAAAGTTAGTTCAAAAGAAACTAAAATTGGAACATCAGTGGGCGCAACAGGCACTGAACCAAAACCAAGTAACACCTGACATGAAGTGGATGGACATTGATATAAAAAATATTAAGGTGGCCATCAATAATCAGTGTGTGACTGATGCAAAAAAAGAATTAGAAGTTAAAGTTTAATCCTGGTCTAAAACAATTCCTGGAACACTAACTTCAGTATAGACTACCTTTCCGTTAATTTTCTGCTCGACCAATTCTAAACACAATGTACAAGTGTAGAATTTTTTTCTTTTAGTAGGATTGAAATGTGTATGCTCATGGCAAACAGGACATTGCCCTATATTTAATTTTTCATTTATTTTAATATTCATCTGTATGACCCCAGTTATCCCCAACGACTATATCTACTTTAGAAGGGACTTTCAATGTGGGTATACAGTTTTCCATAATTGTTTTTATTTCGTTCATGGCAGGTTCTGAATTTTCCCGTGGAAGGCTAAAACATAACTCATCATGTATTTGAATCAGTGGATAATAATTCTTTTTTGCACAATCAATCATTGCTTGTTTGACTTGATCAGCAGCAGATCCTTGAATTAATCTATTAAGAGCTTTGTACGTGCCGGCTCGTTTAATTCCATTTTTACCATATTTATTCACTGCATCTTCAAAATTTGTAGATTTATGTAATCCAAATGAACTTGGTTCCCATTGTTCAAATCTACATTTTCTACCTTTAAGCGTCCAGATAGCTCCGTTTTTATCTGCAGAATCAGCAGCTCTATTAGCTAATTGTTTTACAAAGGGTACCTTTGCATTATATTCTTTTAAAATTAATTCAGCTTGATCTTTGTCTATGCCTAATTCACGTGAGAGTTTATTTTTTCCCATACCATAAAATATACCTAGGTTAATTGTTTTTGCTTGAGATCTTGGAATTCCTGCCATATCTGCAACTGTCTGATGGAAGTCCGCATTTTCGTTTTTATAGGCCTCTACGAGCTCCTCAGAGCCGTTAAACCCTATACTTGAGGCATAGTGAGCTACCAACCTTGGCTCTTGTTGTGAATAGTCAAAAGACCCCCATTTACATAGCTTATCAGGTAAAAACAGTGATCGGATCCTGGGTCCGAGTTCCTTGTTTCGAGCTGGTATTTGCTGTAAATTAGGGTGAGCGTAAGAGAGCCTACCGGATACGGTCCCCCCTAAGTCACCCTTTAACTGATTTATTTCCGCATGTATCCTCCCATTATGTTCAAATTTAAATATTGAATCGATGAAAGTAGAGTGAAATTTATTAACTTCTCTCGCTTCACGAATCAAACCAGCTATGGGTGCCTCACAATTAGTAAGCCAATTTTGAGTAAAAGATGGTTCCTTTGCTTTTTCTGTCAAAGGATAAGAGATCTTCAACTTATCAAAAGCTTTTGCAATTGATCTAGCTGCCCATATATCTACTTCAATACCCGCAGCCTTTTTAATTTTCAACAGCGCTTTCTTTTCTCTTTCTAAAAATTCTTTTTTTAATTTTTCCGCACCATCCAGATTAACTCTTACACCATGTGCTCTCATATGAATTAAGATGGGTAACAATTCCATTTCCATTTCCCAAACATCAGTCAAGTCTTGTCTAGTAATTTCAGTTTTGAATCTTTGCCAAAGTTTAAGAGTAAGAGATGCATCTTGTTCTGCATAAGGACCTACAAATTTAGCCGGCAGTTTAAACATTTCGGCTTTTGCATCTATACCCCAATCTTGAGCAGCTTCTTTTAAACCAGCCTCTGATTTTAATTCTGATATGTAATCAACTGATAAAGAGTTTAAATTATAAAATCTTCTATTTTCATCTATCAAGGCAGCAGCAATCATTGTATCTGCAACTTTACCATATACTACAACTCCCATAGATCTTAACCAACCAATATCATATACCGCATTATGAAATACTTTTACTGCATCTGATCTACAAATATCTTGTATCCATTTTAATGTCATCATCATGTCCATGTTACCGCCAGCTTCATGTGCAACAGGATAATAACCTTTAAAGGTATCTGTCGCGACAGCAATACCAATAATGTTTCCGTTTTGTGTTGGCCAACCTGGTCCTTTGGTTTTTATATCTGGATCTTTTGTTTCTAAATCAATTGAAATTTCTTTTGCGTTTCTTAAATCAGGATAACTTGTAGGAGGGACCCAATCTGAATCTTGAAATGTAAAATTAATTTGATTGGTCATCTAATTCAATTCCAAGTTTTGCATAGTGTATGATTTTATTATATCTTTGTTTTGAAGTTTCGCCAGGCTTTCTTCTTGTTGCATATTTAATTATATTAGAATCTATTGTATTTAATTTATTTTTCATACAATAAACCACAGGTTGGATCGCATGTTGAACGTAATGCTTTCCACCTTCCTGATACTCTAAAGCTTTCTTTTTAGACCCCACACATCCCTTCACATTCATTGTTGAATAAATCTAATTGATCTTCAGGTTTCTTTTTCTTTTTTAGTAATTCTTCAAAGTCGATAGATCTTAAAGGCACGCCCTTTCTGTGTAGATATCTTTTTATGTCTGGATTTCTTGCTGAATCTCTAATCATATCATCAAGCTGGCACGCCTCTTCAAACTCTTCTGGTGTGTCTACTTTTATTTCGTTCCATAAAGTATTATCATGATATGGACAACCTACACAAGAACTTTTTGCTGGTCGTCTATAATTCTTTCCTTCATACCAATCTAGGCAAGCTTGTCTTGACATTTTTTTATCAATCAAAGGCCAAATATTTTTTACCCATTTTTCTCTTGAAGGCTTCATTCTCATTGCTTCATCAGTAGATATACCTACCCACACTTCGACCCAAATATCTCTTGGAAATCTTTGCCTATCTTTTAATCCGACCAGATGTCTAATTCTTCTGTTAATTGGAGTTATTTTATAATTTCTAGTGCATTGACGAGGGCCTATACCTATCTTATTAGTTTTAGTGTTTCGTGCAAAAAAAGGAATGTGTAAAAAACCTTTTTCTTTTTTTACTTCATCTATCATATCTTGTTTAATGCTGCCTGATTTTAAGTGATTCTTACAAATTAAAACAGGATATTTTAATTGACCTTTTAACCAATCTAAATGTTCATAAACTTTTTTTGGTTCCCAACCTGTATCTGCAAATATTGCGTAATCAGGTAATGGGCCAAAAGCTCCCTCATTAGCCATCAGCGCCATCGTTGAAGATTGAACGCCAGCTCCCAAAGATAGAATCCTAAGTTTAGGTTCTCCCGAATAATCCCAATTGCCTTTAGCCATTACCATAATGATCCTTTATAAACTGATTATACAGTCTTGCCAATGGGAAGAAATACTCATGATATGTCCTTAAAATATGCAGAGTTTCCCTTGCTCTTGTTACACCTACGTACCATACTCTTGCCTCAGAACTTCGTGCGAGCCCAATTTTATGCCCAAAATGTGCGGGCCAATTAGATTTTTCATAAACACATACATGGTCTGCCTCACCACCTTTAATTGAATGAATAGTATCTATAACAACTCTTGAAGATATGTCTAGATCTATCTTTTTTTCTAAAATTTTTTCAAAATAAAATTTATCTTTTTCTGGAAAGTTTTTGTTGAAGACTTGCTGCCAAGGACCTGGATCTGCCACTAAACCTGCAAAGGTTCGTAAGAAGTCTATGTTCATTTGGTTACCACTATCTATATTCATCCATCTTTTGCTTTCAATGGATCTCCACCCATAAGCGATCTCATTAACATATGCGTAAACTATACCAGCTTCTTCCTTATTTACAACACCATTATTCATAAGTTTATTCCAGTATTTTATAGCGTTCCACTTATTTAAATCGAATGATGTTTTACCTTTTGTGTTCTGAAAAAAAATACCAGATTGACGAGCCATCTCCTCTAGCTCCTTAACAATTTCTTGAGTCCTACCAAGTATAAGCCAGTCACCATCTGATTGACTAATCATATCAGATATATCTAAAAAAGAAGAATGCGTTTTAATAAAACCTTTTTTGTTAGAAGGTAAAAATTGTTTTGAAACTCTAGGCTTAATCATGTCAGAAATATAAGAACTAAATTCGTGAACAACTTTTGGTATTCTGTGTGATTGTTTTAAAATGTAATTACGACCAGGAAATTTTATGTAGTCATTTACATCAGCACCATTCCATTCAAAGATAGCTTGATCATCATCTCCTGCAATGTAAATTCTTTCAGAATTTTTAGCTAACTTGTCTACCATTTGCCATTGCAAGGGTGTAAGATCCTGCGCTTCGTCAATAATTAATATTTTAAGAAAGGGCGCAGTTTCGTGTTTAATAAAATGTGTAATCATGTCCGTAAAATCTACTCTGTGGTCTTGTTTAAATATTTCATACTGTTGATAAATTAATTGAAACCTAGGAAGTGTTGCACGTTTTATTGTTTCAGAAACAAATTGTTGCTCTGGTGTAATTAATTTATTTCTAGATTTATCATATACACGTAAAGACCAATCGTTAAAAACCTGTACTCCATTATAACTTTCATATGCAGGCTTAGACATTCCTAAATTTTGTGCAAACTCAACCATATCTATTTCAGGATCTATCACAGGCACTTGCTTTCTGAACTTACGACAAAAACTATGTATGGTCCTAAAATTGCCTAAATCCTCATCATCGCAATCAGGAAATTTTTTGTTAGCTCTTTTTCTTGCTTCGTTGACAGCTTTATTAGTAAAAGATAAGTAAGCAACTTCTCTTGGCAGTATGCCTCTGCTAAACCATTTATCTAATCTATTTAATAAAGTTGTAGTTTTACCGGTTCCTGGTGGACCAAATATTTTAATCGTTTTGTTTTTCAAATGGAGCCTGCTTTCGTTTAAATACAATATTAGATCTTTCTATGACTGGCTCATCTATCTTATTGCACAACCAAACATATTTTAATTTTAATTTATCGTAATAGTCATGCTTGGTACAACCGTTCTTTTTAAGCATGCTTATAATTTCAAATTTCTTAGCTGCCTTGTCAGATTTTTTTATAAATCTTTCAAAAGTTCTATATTTAAATACAATTACTTTCTCATGTAAAAACCACATCTCAGCTTCGACTTGTGACGCATTATCTGCTTGTTGAGTTTCTTGCGTAAATTGAATCATAGTATCTTTAAATTCTTCTTCAGATTCATTGCTTTCATCATAGCCTTCTATAGGTTGTTGCATGGATTTTAATTTATTTAAGAATACTCTGTAATCCTTATCTTTTACTTTTTGCCAAACAATATCTGCTTGATCAAATAATTGTTCTGACAAAAGTTGTTGTTGATTTAATTGTTTACCAGTTAGTTCAACTGTTTTTTTATCAATAGTTAAAAAATAAATTGGTGGCTTTGTCTTTAAAACTTGAAACGAATCGATGGTAGGTAAGTAATCTACACTATCAATTCCATATTTTAATTCTTTACATACAGCTGAATTACAATGATTTTTTAGAGGAGCATCAGTGCATTTGTATTGGTATTCTTTTTTTTCGTATTGAGTTATCAACGCTTGAACTTCTCTTGCAGGCAGTGGTTGATTGAATCCTTCATTACGTTCCCAAACTTCTTTCTGCCAACCCTCAGGATTTCTTTTTTTAGCTAAAGTAGCAAAACCTGTCAAAGCATTATTTCTAAAACCATCCTCACAGCCATTTCTAATTAAAGCTTGTAAGCATGGTGGAAATTGATCAAACTCATCTTCCAAAGGAAAGCCATCAGTAGCAATTTTAATTTCGTCAAATACTTTTTTTGTAATTCTAAATTTTTGTACCCAAGCATAAAATTCTATTATTGGAACACCCATACCATTATCATATATGGCATGACGAGTAGTCCTTGCTGCTTGTTGGTAAGGTATGTTTAGCCAATTACCTAAATCATTTTTATGCACCATTATCTTTCTTTGTTTGGGAAAAATTTCACACCCTGATAGTCCTAAATCAGCTGCTATCTCATGAAGTTTATCAATCATGTCTGAAGCAGTTATTGGCTCTAAAGTGTGTAAAAATAAATGCATTCCACCAGATTTTGATCGGTATGGCACCAGCGGATAATTTTTATTTCTAAATTCTTTTATTAAACTTTTATAATCAAGATCATATTTATCAACATCAATGCATCCCCAAATACATGTGTTGTCTGATCTAATAGGAATGATACCTAAATTTATTTCTCCGTTAAGATGTCTTTGAAATAATTCATTAGTGACAGGGCCACGTTTTGTTGTGGCCCTACCTTTTTCTTTACCGGTCTTGTTGTCTCTTTCACCGTTGAGATAATACTCACCGTAAGCAACATCAAGTCCGCTGAACAGCTCCTTGAATCTTTCCAACATTAGAATGGTCGACCAGCTGGTTTACCTTCTTGTTGTACAGGATTCGCTCCTGGGTTCGCGTTCGCAGATTCTTGTTCATACTTCACATTAACATTGCCTTTTAAGCAACTGTCATAGAATCCCATTGCAGCATCAAGTGTTAATTGATTCTGAACAGCACCAATGTGAGATATTTTCCAACCATACCAAGTGCCCTTTGCATTCTTTTCAAGCACAGTGGTCAGTAAATATCTTTGCGTGAACATGGCAGGAGTATAGAAACCCTTACCATCTGATCTTTTTTCCTTTACACTTCTCATCATAGAATTCCACATCTTAGATTTTTTTCTTTGAGTGGCTTTCATACTCATGAGAGCAGACTCTTGAGGAATACCTTCTGATACACGTATCACAAAGTGTGACGCAGTCTCTTGAACATAATTACCATTTGGTAATCTATCCAAGTTCTGATCATCCCTAGTAGTCTGTGCAAGAATATTAGAATCAGCCGAGTGAGTAGCAGCGGGTGCATTTGCACCTTCCTGCCTATCAGGCCATTCTAAATACTCAAGCTTGTAGTAACAAGGAACAACTTCAATACCTTTTTGCCCGTCAAACAGATCTTGTGTTACACTATTAAAGATCATGCCTGGTCTTGCTTCAGGTATAAAAGCTGGATCGCCTTGTGTCACTTGTGGAGACAATTGACCTAGCACCTTAAGAAAAGGTAGCGCTAAATCTTTTGCACCCATTTGCTCAAACCCCTTATCTGCTAGATCCTCTCCAACAGATGCTATTGAGAAGTTTGGCTTTACTTGAACGTTTCCGTTTTTCGCTTTCGTCATTATATTTTCTCTTTCGTTTTTATTTTCGTTCTATTAGCCACATAGATGCTAAACAAATCGGCAGGTAATGTTACACCTTTTTCCGTT
>PAHB01000111.1 GCA_002704665.1 Pseudomonadota bacterium | reverse complement strand
ATTTTTTTTGGCGGCCATTTTCTCAATGATGTAACACGCGCTAGCTCCCTCATAAGACCCGATCTCTAAAAATTTTGTAGGGTTAAATTGGGGTATTAAAGTATCCCAAACACCTTTAACCGATTTTATATCAAACCAGTTGCTAGTAAATTGATACGATGATTCAGTCACTTTTATCCATCCTGTTTTTTCGACATGGGGTATGTCATACTATTTGATAAATTCAACCATAATAGTTGATTGTACGTATGGGTTGCCAGTCTGAGAAGTGTTTTCTTACTAGAAAATATAACTAATTTGGCCTTTGGTTTATATATTTTTTGTCCCGAGGTAATCAGAATGAAGATGAAACGATTAGGCAAAAGCGAATTGATCGTCTCCGAATATTGTTTGGGGACTATGACTTTTGGCGAGCAGACTAATGAGAGAGATTCATTTATGCAGATGGAGAGGTCGCTTGACGCGGGGATTAATTTTTTTGATACAGCGGAGCTTTATCCGACTGCTCCATTGAGGGGGGAGACTGCTGGTAACACAGAAAAAATTATTGGTAATTGGCTTAATAAAAATAAACATCAAAGAAAAAATATAGTTCTAGCATCTAAAGTAGTCGGCAAAGGCTATAACGCGATCAGGAAAGGGGATTCTATTAATCCTTCAGGTATGAAAAAAGCGCTTGACGATAGTTTAAAACGATTAAAAACTGATTACCTTGATCTATATCAATTACATTGGCCGAACCGAGGTTCATACCATTTTAGGAAAAATTGGGAATATGATCCATCAGATCAATTAAAACCAGAGATTTTAAACGATATTGAATTATTAGTTGATACGCTTTACTCCTTCAAAGAGGCTGGAAAAATTCGAGCAGCGGGATTATCCAACGAAACTTGTTGGGGAACTCTCCAATTCGTTAATGTCACAAAAAAATATAAAGATTTCAGTATAGCGTCTATTCAAAATGAATATAGTCTTCTTTGTAGACTATTTGATACAGATATGAGCGAGTTATCTCATAACGAAAACATACCACTTTTAGCCTATTCTCCGCTGGCAGGTGGAGTGTTGACGGGAAAGTACTTGAATGATGCAGTTCCTGAAAACTCAAGGCTATCACGTGTGCCTAAGGTTTTTGGAAGGGTTAACGATCGATCTTCAATGGCCGTATCTGAATACATAAAATTATCACAAAGATTTGATATCAGTCCGGTACATTTAGCACTGGCCTTTTGCAAACAAAGGCCATTCATGGGGTCCGTAATTTTTGGGGCAACCACTGTTGCACAGCTTGATTCAATCTTACAGGGTTTGGATCAAAAATTAGGTAATGATGTAATCGACGAGATTAATCGTATAAATAAAATGTATCCGATGACCTTTTAGAAATGTTATCGAGAAATATATTTATTTGATAATTGTCGTGTCAATAATTTTTCCGTTTTCGAATAATTCTTTTGCAATAAGTGTTCCTTTTTTGTCGAATATCCGCCAAACACCGCTTTTTTCGCCATTTTTATAATCTCCAGTAACAAAAATTTCACCGTTTGAATGAAATTCTTTCCATGAAATTATTTTTCCCTCCTTATATTCGCCTTTCCAAAGCAGATTTCCATTTTCGTAAAATCCCGACCAAAGGCCGTCTTTTTTTCCATTTATTAACATTCCTTCTTGGCTGCCGGTTACATATCCATTGAATGGTTTGTCGACAGATTTTTCAAAATAAAGTCCATTTTTTTTGTAAAGATTCTGCCAAAACGTTGGGTCAGCTCTAGCGTCTGGGGGAGATAAGATTAAAGAAATAGATAATGGAATTAGTATTAAGTAATTCACTAGTTTAGTTTCCTTTGTATTTTCTAAAAGGTTGTTTGCCGATCAAGTTTTCGTCTAAAACGTAAAGTAATTCCTCCATCAAGAATAGATGTTTTCAAGTTTGGGTTCACGGTAATTTCATCGCCAGTTGGACCTTTTCCTCGATATCTTCCCAAGTTAACCTCAATAATTGGTACAACCTCGTAAGCGAGGTAGTCAACGATGCCTTTATCGACAAGAATCTTGGCGATTTCGCCAATTTCCAAACCACATGAATTAGTTACATTACACGAAATATCAATGCGTTTCACAGTTTTTGTGCCAGTTTTAAATCGAAATGAAATCCCACTTGTTTTTCTGAAATCCGTACATATTCCTGATTTGCAGCAAGAATATCCCCGTTCGCCTGTGGTTTTACCCGATCCTCGGGCTGGAAAGCATCGCAAGGATTTTGCCTTAGCAACCGCTATGATGTCAGTGGCGCTCATGGATAAGTTTAAACCAGCTACCGTTATTGGTTTTTCCCCAAAGGCATTTGCGTTGTATGCAATCAGAAATATTATTGATAGATTTCTTATCATATTTTGAATTAAATGTGTTATAAACGAAATATATCATATAATCATATATTTATAAAAACTAAGTTGTGATTGTATCGCAATTCTTCTTGCTTTTTTGATGTTTTTCCTTTTTAAATTTTATTGTAGTTCAGCGAGAATATAAGATTGCTTTTTTTGATTGGAAATGTGGTCGATGTGTATGAGTAAAAGCTTAAAGAGTTTTCTATTTGTTGCTAGTTTCGCCCTCACGATGATAGTAGAGGGGGCGAGGCTGGACCACTCGGATTTATATGTGTTTGATGGGTTATATTATAAAAAAAATGAATCTATTCCTTTTTCTGGAAAGATAACCGGCAGGGTGGTGGCCCACGTTGTGCAAGGGGTTTTGGATGGCCCATATAAACAATACTATAACAACGGTCAGCTTCGCCAGAGTGGAGTTTACAAAAATGGGGAAAAAAATGGCAGGTGGATCAGCTATCACAAAAACGGTCAACTCCACTCGGAGGGTAGTTATAAAAACGGGAAATGGGAAGGTGAGTGGGTTGATTTTTATGAAAATGGACTAATCAGATCAAAAGGGAACTATCGTGATGGTAAAAGAATTGAATAAAAAAGTCGCAGATTGGCACCAATGATTTTATATTTACTCACAGCAATAGTTATCGCCATATTATTATTTATTGTAATAATCATACTATTGCATTTCAAAAAGTATAATCAAAGCCGAGTGGGACTAAACCTTTTTCTAGGTTTTTGGTTGGTTTTGAGTGCTGTTATTGTAATATGGCTTGGAAAAGTAATTGTTTTAGATGGCTGATAAATTTAATTTAATATTAGTCAAAATCTTTAAGGTAACGTTAAACTAAGTATTATTAGTCGCTATCATCGCTAATGAGTAAACGCAGTTGATATAATGATTAAATTTATTGTAGGACTACTTCTTGCATTTGTGGTGTTCATGTTAAAGCGTTTTTTGTGGGAAGTCGCTAGCAGGATGATTGTTCGAATTCTTGCTGTTATTTTTAGAAAAAAACATAAATAAAAAGGCTCCCGCAACAAACGTAAAATTCAAAAGGAGGTTTATGAAATTATATAATTTTTCGCCTTCTCCAAATGGAAGAAGAGTCAATGTTTTCTTGAAGGAGAAAAAAATAAAATTAGAGGTTTTCGAACTTAATGTGAGAGAAGATGAGCAGTTTAAAGAGCCTTTTAATTCCATGAATCCGTTTAATTGTGTTCCTTTTCTTGAACTTGATAACGGTGAAATCATTTCTGAGAGTGTTAGTGTCTGTCGATATTTGGAAGAGTTATTTCCAGATCCCTCCCTATTTGGTAGCACAGGCCTCCAGAGAGCTCAGATAGATATGTGGAACCGTCGCCTAGAGCTTGATGCACTGGGACCACTTGGTAACGCGGTAAGAAATAAACTACCTTTTTTTGCAGGAAAAGTTTTAGCTGGAACCCGTAATTCAATAGAGCAGAACCCGGAAATTGTAGATCGAGGGATGCAGATGGCAAAACTTCTGTTCGAAAGAATTGATTCGCACCTTGGAAGTAATGAATTTGTTGCTGGTTCGAGTTTTTCAATCGCAGATATAACCGGTTTTTTTGTTTTTGCAGCTTGTGATGCCCTGGAATTCGAGATCCCTAACAAGTACAGCAATGTACTGTCTTGGAAAAAAGTATTACTGCAACGAGATTGTTTTAAATTGGATTGACAGTGGCTGATTTGGCAGACTGCAATCACAAATACGCTGAGCTTGGAGGGGTAAAGCTCCATTATGTTACTGCTGGCAAAGGACCAGCCTTGGTTTTATTACATGGTTGGCCTCAAACCTGGTGGGAATGGCGGCACATCATACCGGAGCTTGCGGAGCACTATTTCGTTATAGCGCCAGATTTGCGTGGTTTAGGAGACAGTTCGAGACCAAGCGAAGGATATAGCAAAAAAACTATTGCAGAGGACGTATGGCGGTTAGTCAATACTGAGCTCGGCTATGATGAATTCTTACTGGTTGGTCATGATTGGGGTGGCCCTGTGGCCTATGCTCTTGCTGCTTCCCGTCCACGGTCTGTAAAAAAACTAGTTATCTTAGATGTAGTCATTCCCGGGTGCGGAGGTGACTTTTCGGAGGGTGGTCGTCGATGGCATCACCAGTTTCATATAACTCCAAACCTACCTGAAGCTCTTTTAGAGGGAAGAGAGGAAATTTATCTGAGCTGGTTTTATAAAACCTTTGCTTATAGATCAGAGATGATTACCAGTACTGATATACAAGAGTATCTAAGGACATACAGTCAACCTGGTGCTATGAGAGCAGGTTTTGAGTATTATCGAGCACTGCCCGAAGACATTGCTTATAACAAAGAGATTATAAGAAGATTTAAATTGCCCATGCCTGTCTTAGCAATCGGGGGAGGTGTAAGTTATCCAAATGGTCGTGGTAGAGGAAATGCTCCGGAGGAATCATTAAAGAGGGTGGCAACTAACGTGGTAGGTGAGGTTTTTGAAGAATGTGGACATTTCATCCCAGAGGAGAAGCCACGGCTTTTAACTAGTCGACTTAGAAATTTTTTTTGGGAGTTAAATTGGAAAAGAAATATTTTCGTTTTTTGTTAATTTTTTGAGGAGTAGGATTTGTGGCTGCATATATTTTAGTTCGAGCTGAGGTTCAGGCGACAAGCGTAGAGGCTTTTGATAAATGGTACGAAACCGAACATCTGCCAGCAGCGCTCCGGAATTTCAACGAAGCTGTAAGTGCCTGGCGAGGCTGGAGTGATGTTGAAGAGGGGGTGCATTTGGCGTTCTATGAATTTGATAATCTTTCAGACGCGAACGCCTTGTTAAACTCACAAACGATGAAGGAGTTTATTGCGGAGTTTAATCGCAATTGGGACGGCAAGGTAAAGCGTAGTCGCGAAGTTTTTGAAGTTAAACAATATCTAAAAAAATAGTTATTATGGAATGGTTGGGAAAAATTTTGGCAATACATATATCGCGATCAGGTGGCGACCCGATGGTTCTGCTGAGAGAAGCAGAGTTATTGGAGGGTTATGGTATTGAGGGAGATCGATACGCCAATGGGTCTGGAACTTACTCTAATCTGCCAAGTCCTGATCGTCAAATCACTCTCATTGAAATTGAGGTTTTAGATGCGATCAAACGCGATTATCAGATACAACTTCTTCCGGAAGAGACCCGAAGGAATATTACCACACAAGGGGTTCCCCTAAATCATTTGGTTAATAAAAGATTTTGGCTAGGTAGAGTACTTTTAGAGGGTTCTCGATTAAACGTTCCATGCATGTATTTGGAGCGTGTTACAGGTAAAAAGGTTTATGAACCCCTAGTGCATAGGTCCGGTCTGAATTGCAAAATTTTAAAATCTGGATTTATTAATGCAGGTGATCCGATTAAACCGGCTTAATTATATGGAAAACGATTTTGCTTATGATCCAGTAACAGCACTATCCGAGGTAGATGCTAAGGGTGAAATTGCTGTGATATTTAATGATATCAGATGTACAATGCAAATTCCTATTTTAACCTCTATATGGAGAGGGTTAGCCTCCATAGAAAATGGTGTTTCAAGTACTTGGCGAAACATTAAACCTATGTATCAAACTCAAGCCCCTTTTGACACTCTCGCTAACGTTTTGAGAAAAATTGATCTTATCCCAAAGGGTACCTCCAAGATAAGTATACGGAAAATCGGCCTAGAAGTAGAAGAATTTAGGCGTCTTAGGGATATAATCAAAGCCTATAACCGTTCAAATGGTCTTAACTTTCTGACGATGAATGCTCTTATAAACTCGGAATCACAATTAAAATATATTCAAGAAGAGAAACGCGCTGTACCCAAGATTGCTAGTTTGGTTAAACTTTTACATAGAGAAGAGATTGCAGATGCTGATTGGAAATTAGTTGTTCAGGCTAACTCTCTAGGCGCTTCTACTGGAATCAAGACTCACGTTGCAACTTTGTGGAGACATTTGGCCTATTGGCCAGAGTTCCTAAAATTTGTTCACCAGGAATTTTGTAGAATGAATCAAAATCGAGTTTTTCATAAATTGTCGGAAACAATTGTAAAAGTGGCGCAGTGTGAGAGCCGATTCATCGACAAAAAACAATGTAATTTTGATAATCTGCCGATCGAAGCACAACGGGTAGTTTCTGGATATGCATCGAGTCCGGTACAGGTTGCACGAATGGTAGTAGTCGGAAATATGCTTGAGAAATGGACAGAAAGTTGGATGCAAAATTAAAAATAAGCAAGGTGCCTCAAACGTCTGACTTTCTTGTGGCAAGTTTTTATAAATTTTCTACCTTCCAAAATCTGAGCGAATATAGATTGGCATTGGTCAGAATTTGCAGTGATGCCAATATGCTAGGCACTATTATTCTGGCTGATGAAGGAATTAATGGCACCATCTCTGGTACCGATAAAAATGTCAGTAAGGTTTTACAGTTTTTGTGGGAAACAGAGGCGTTAATTGATATGCGGCCAAAGTTTGCGTTCGCAAAGACTGCAATATTTAAAAGCATGCGGGTCAGGATAAGGGATGAAATAGTAGCATTGAAAAAAGACGATTTGAATCCTTCGCAGGAGACGGGAAAATTTATTCAACCTGAGAAATGGAATGATATTATTTCCGATCCAAATACGGTTGTAATAGATACTCGAAATTTCTATGAACACTCTTTAGGAACTTTTAAAGGCAGCATCAAAGCAGAAACTCAGTATTTCAGGCAATTTCCCCACTGGGTCCAAAATAACTTAAAAATACTCAAAAATAAAAGAATAGCAATGTTTTGTACTGGAGGTGTTAGGTGCGAAAAAGCTTCTTCCTTTCTTTTGCAAAATGGATACGAAGATGTGGTGCAGCTTGACGGAGGCATCTTGAAATACCTCGAGAAAATTAAAGAGAAAAGTAGCCTTTGGCAGGGCGAATGCTTTGTTTTTGATAACAGGGTAACTGTAAATCATTTATTGGATAAAGGCGATTATTACCTCGATCCATTGAACCGCATTCCACAGAAAAATATCAAAAGTGACGATTAACCAAGCGATTCTTTATAGTTTTAGAAGATGTCCATTTGCAATGAGAGCAAGAATGGCTATTTACTTGAGTAGCTTTTCTTGTGAAATTCGGGAAGTACACCTCTCGCAAAAACCTTTAGAGATGATTAAGCTTTCGCCCAAAGGAACCGTCCCTGTTTTATTACTTCCAACAGGTCGAGTCATCGATGAAAGCATGGACTTAATGAAATATGTATTGTCCATAAATAACCCAATGGGCATTATGACTGACTACACACAAAACAAAGATGAAGTAGATAGAATGCTATATATTTTTGATAATAAATTTAAATATCACCTTGATCGATATAAATACTCGAGCAGATACGAGAAAGTGGATCCTCTTGAGCACAGGCAAAAAGCATTAAAAATTTTAGAGGCCCTTACTGTATCACCTATTTTTGATACAAATAAAAACTTTATAACAAATCCAAAGTTAATAGACATTTCCTTACTACCGTTTGTAAGACAATATCGCATTGCGGATCCTGAATGGTTTGATACTGAGATGCCTTGCACAGAGATCAAAAATTGGTTAAGTGATTTTTTAGATTCAAAACTTTTTAATGAAATTATGATCAAATATAAAAGATGGGAAGCTTTATCGGAGAGGGTATATTTCCCCCCAAATTAAAGAAAGGCGAATAAATGCTCATAAACAGTAGGCGATTTAACATTTCTCTTGGCATGTTTTTTTCATCTGTATTGTTTTGTTCTCTGGCATTTTCTATCGACACTGTTGAGCCAGAGACGGTAGGCCTGTCCAGTGAACGACTAAATGTTTTAGGCCAAGTTATTAATAAAGCTATTTATGAGGACAAATTTGCCGGAGCAGTTTTACTCGTATCTCGATTCGGGAAAGTGGCGCATCATGAATCATACGGTCATCAAAATAAAATTAAAAACAAACCAATGCAAAAAAACTCGTTATTCAGAATTTATTCGATGACCAAACCAATTGTAAGCGTTGCCGCTTTGATTTTAAATGAGAGAGGCAAGCTATTATTAACAGATCCAGTTCATAAATATATTCCTGAGTTTAGGGATATTAAGGTTTTTTCAGATTCCTCGGAATCTAAGGTGTCCAAACCATTAAGAAATCCAACTATACAAGACTTGTTACGACATACGTCTGGTCTAACATATTCAATTTTTGGGGATTCTCCAGTAAAAAAAATGTATCGCGAAAACAACACGCTATCATGGGACCAAACCAGTGATGAATTTGTTAAAAAAATGGCCAGAATTCCCTTGCTTCATGAGCCAGGGACTGTTTTTGAGTATGGTCAATCTACTGATGTATTAGCAAGAGTTATAGAAGTAGTCACTGGAAAAAGTTTGGATGTGTTCCTCGAAGAAAATATTTTTCGACCATTAGAAATGAAAAATACGGGATACTATGTTCAGGAACAGTTTAGCGAAAGAGTTGCCGAGCAAAAAGCAGATGGAAATGGTAATCCTCGACCACTGCATAGAGTCGACAGAGTGCCGAATTGGATTCCCGGGGGTCATGGGCTAATCAGTACGGCTGATGACTATTGGAGGTTTGCGCAAATGTTATTGGGTGGCGGGACGTTTGAGGGAGTGAGGGTGCTTAGCCCTACCACAGTCTCGTACATGACTAGTGATCACTTAGGCAAAAATATCGACAAGAAAAGTTTGAACAGATACTCCGAAGGTCATGGTTTTGGGCTTGGTGTAGCTGTTCGAACGAAAAACGGCGTTGCCGGTTGGAGTGGAAGTGCGGGGGACTATTACTGGCTAGGAATCGCTGGAACTAACTTTCTAGTTAGCCCGCAGCATGGTTTAGTTATGATATTTATGGCGCAAGAGTGGTTAACGGCGATTCCTAATCGAGACTTAATGTTTGGTCTTATCTTCCAAACAATAACCAGCTCAATAACGAATTAATGTTAAAAATGAAAGTTTCTTGGTTTATATTCGTATCTCTTTTGATTTTGTGTAATCCAGCGCAGGGCGAAACATTTACTAAAATAACTTGCAGCGGAGAAACTTTGGATATTAATTCTGAAAATGCTGTTGCTCGACCAGTTACTAGAGATTACAAGTATGATAAAAAATTCATTTATATCAATGACATAAAGATTTCATGTTTCCCGGAGGTTGATAGCCTTAGGAAATTAAATGGCGGAAAATTTGTCATCTGTCACTCAACATTGAAAGTAAAGCAAGGTGATGTGGACGTTAGATTGGAGCTCGATCGACTAATGAGCGGTTTGTTCGACTTAAAGCTGAGTCATACACAGTTTTTGATTGGCAGCGGATCGATAACTAAATTTCAAGGATTGTGTGGCTTTGTCGATCCTTAAAATATGTCAAAATTAATCCTAAAGTTATTTTGTTTTATATCATTTTTTATTTGTACAACGGTTTTTGCCGGGCATTTAGATGAGGCTTTAAATCTATACAAATCAAGCAAATTTCTAGAAACGGTTAAATTATTAAAACCTCTAGCTGAGAAAGGAGATGCGGAGGCTCAATCACTCCTCGGTTGGATGTATTTTAGAGGAGAGGGTGTTGCTAAAAGTAACAAATCTGCTCTTCAATGGTATGTGTTGGCAGCAGAGAAGGGTAATCACGGAGCACAATTTAATTTAGGATTTATGTACCATCAGGGGCATGGAGTGCCTTTGGATTACAGTGAGGCTGTGAGATGGTATATTAAGGCACGTGAGGGAGGTAATGTATTCGCTCATTACAACTTGGGTTTGTTGATTGAGGAGGGAAAAGGTATAAAAGAGAACGCGGAGCTAGCTTTCCGTCTTTTTTTATTTAGTGCCCAAAAGGGTCATCCGCAGTCAATGGGGAAGATTGGCCATTACTACAGTCAAGGGGAAGGAGTGAAAATCGACCGGCAGCTGGCATATCAATGGGCTTTTCTGGCTTCCAAACAGGGCGATAGGTTGGGTTCCCTGGTCCTCGAGGAGGTTATGACACACCTCAATCCGAAAATGATTGAAAAATTGACGATGTCAGCAAAAAAATTACTTAAAAGCAAATAAGATGGGTAAGGAAATAAAATTACCGAGGAATGACCAAACAAAAATTAGGCAACGATTTTCTGCTTATTGTAATGCTGATAGAAAACTAGACTTAATAGAAAAACAGTTTCGTACTTGTTGCGGTTTTAGTTTTGTAATGTTTGCGATTTTTAGCTACGGAATGATGGAACCTCTAGCTTTGAGAGAACTTGTTAGCGAAAGTTTTATCACTGCGGTGCAGCTTTCGCTTTTAGTTGGCGTCGGTTTTGCTATTTATCTACAAGATAAAAAAAATAAAACCACAAATGATAGGTTCAACTTTTCAAATGAACTTCAGCAAACTTGGGGTTTAATGGTAGATCCAGATGATGATGATAACTACAACGTTACAATGGCGACCGGAGAAATAGAGGGAAGATGGCAGATTATTGAGATAGATCTTATGAGTGAGGATAGTTATCAAGATTTATCACCAGAGAATTGGGTAAAGATCAGAAGTAGTTTGCCGTAAATTGCCCAGATTGTAATGATTGATGACAGACGGGAAGTGAAAGACAAACAGTTAAGGTACATGCGTCGAGCATTAACGCTTGCTTCACAAGCAGAACTCAGAGGCGAAGTTCCAGTTGGATGCATAATTGTCCTAAAAAATAAAATAATAGCCGAAGCATTTAATCAACCGATTATAAAACATGACCCTTCAGCCCATGCGGAGATAGTAGCATTGAGGTTAGCGGGGAAATTAATTAAAAATTACCGATTACCAGGAACTGTTATGTACGTTACGTTAGAGCCTTGTGCAATGTGTATTGGTGCTATCATCAACGCTCGTGTATCAAAGGTTTTTTACGGAGCGAGCGATCCTAAGTTTGGTGCTTGTGGAAGTATGTTAAGTATTCATGAAAATGTTGAATTAAATCACCACACAGCATTCGAGGGTGGATTGCTCGCCAATGAATCTGCTGAGCTATTGCGAAAGTTTTTTAAATGCCGGCGCAAATAACATCTATGGTAGAGGTGAATAGCCGGTTACAGCGATTAATTTTAAAATCTGGCAAAAACACAGTTTTGAAGACCTATAGTGTATCAACGTCAAAAAATGGCTTAGGCCAAATCGATGGAAGTTTTTGTACGCCGAGAGGAATGCATTTTATTAGAGCTAAGATAGGAGATGGGTCCCCTGCCAATACCGTTTTTGTTGGACGGAGGCCGACCGGAGAAATTTTTTCTGAAAAATTAAAGCTCCAATATCCAGAGCGAGATTGGATATTGACTCGAATAATGTGGCTCTCAGGATGTGAGGTGGGCATAAATCGATTAGGGGAAGTCGACACGATGAGGCGTTATATTTATTTCCATGGTAGTCCGGATTCAGTAGAGATGGGTAAACCAGGGTCGGTTGGCTGTATAAGAATGAGGAACAAGGACATAATTGAACTATTCAAGTTGGTATCAATAGGAACTCGTGTCAACATCACGTGATTATTATTTTTTTCTTTAAGGGGGGGGGTAGGTTGATCGAGTTTCGGTTAATTTCATTACAATAAGAATCAAAACTTCTTTCCTCGAAGAAGATGGAATTATCATACCCTATCGTAAAAACCGTAGAAGATCTGGTTCCGTATGCGTGATTAGATTTTATGAATATTGATGATAAAGTTATTTCCCAGTCTATTGATAACCCTGTTTGAGGAACTTCTTCAATCGAAGCGGTTTTATCATCGGACAATAGAGTAAACAATCTCTCTATTAAATTGTGTCTAGATTCTTTAATACAATTTTCGAGCCGTTTACGACTCTTTTTTACTTTAGGCCAATCGGTATTGAGCAAATGATTGCTGAGTCCATTTACCCCTGGTTCTATCCTTCCGACAATTTTGGCCCTGTTTGATTTGTAGTAAATATCACCATTTGATCCAAGTAGGAGATTATAACCTGCATAAAGATGGTTTTCACTGTCAAGTTTTTGACTATATTCTCGTGGGTCTAGATCGCTCGAAAGGTATTCAGATACCAGTAAGCCTCGAGATCTTTTTTTTTTATTAATCGCCGTTGATTCCCTGTAATTTGTAAGTGCCGCCCATTTCCCATTTTCATTAAAGGCCAACCAACTCCCACCTGCTTTCGAATCTCGTCCTCCAAAAATACCGGTATTATCTTTCCAGAAGTCAGCAGTTATGGTTGGACGATTAAAGTATTCGTCACGATTAGCAGCCATAATTAGTTTGTAGGGTCCGGCGCGATTCCAAGAAAAAACAATTAAGCACATTAGTCAGCAATTTTTGCGTATTCAAAAATAGATTTAATGGGGTGGGGTACCCCCGTATTGAGAACTACACAAAGTTTTTTTCCCGATTCACTGGTTGAAATCACTATCAACATTTCAAATTCCGTTTTGGTTTTTTTTCCAACCGTTGTAACTATCCCAACTTTTTTTTCAGTGGTTGAATCGATAACCACATCTCCGATCATACAACAGGCTGTCGCGCTCGCTCGAAATAGTCGACGTTTTATATTGCCGAGGTAATGAGCTCTCGCGACGATTTCTTGGCCAGGAAAGCATCCCTTCTCAAAGCTCACACCGTTATATTTTTGAAAATAAATTGATTGTGGTAGAAATTGATCCTCTAGCTCTGGAACGATTTCGACTATTCCTGCCCTGACATTTCCTAAATTCCAATCATCAATGCTTCCTAACTTGAAATTTAACTGATTTGGTTCTTTTTGATCAGATTTCATGGTTTTTCGTTTGGACAGTTCAAGGACCCTATTTTCAGGTAATTGTAAAAATATATCATCTTCACTTTCTAATAGACCAAATAAGGGGATTGAACGTAAATCAATGCCTCTGTACATCGACTGGTTATTACTCTCATAAATTACCCCAGTTAATTTGTAAGTCAGCGTTTGATCAATTAAATTTATGTCAGATCTGAGTACATAGCGTTTTAGCCTATTGATGAAATTTTCTGCCATCGCCTTGGGTAAAATCAATAGGTAGTGATCATCGTTATTAATATTACAAACGATCGCACTCGTTAACAGCCTGCCTTTTATTGAACAATGTCCAGTGTAACCCGCAGACATGGGTTGTAGCTTTAAAATATCACTCGTTAGTTGATTTTGTAAAAAAGTTTTTGCGTCAGATCCACTAACGCAAACAGTTGAATATTGATTGAGACTGATAACTTTGATAGTTGTGTTCATATTAAGCTCGGCGTTAAATTTGTATCTTTTGGCTCCGCAAGCTGGTTTGGATAGTCAGCGCTGAAATGCAGTCCTCGGCTTTCTTTTCGCAATTGAGCGCTTCTGACAATAAGTTCTGCCGTTTGAACAAGATTGCGTAACTCAATAAAATCTGGGGTTACGTTGTATTGTGAGTAGTACTCTCTAATTTCCTCTTTCAATAAATGAATACGGTTCAAAGCCCGAGTCAATCTTTTGTTAGTCCTCACGATCCCTACATAGTCCCACATAAACTTTCTCAATTCGTGCCAGTTATGAGTTATCACGACTGCCTCGTCTGGACTTATAACTCGGCTTGAATCCCAAGCTGGAAGATCGATCTTACCTCTCTTGTGTTGACTTAGGATTACTTTAGCGACATTTATCCCCATTACAACGCACTCTAGTAATGAGTTGCTGGCAAGACGATTGGCACCGTGCAAACCGCTGTAGGCTGTTTCACCTACGGCAAACAACCCAGACAAGTCGGTTTTCCCATTTATGTCGGTCTTTAACCCCCCACAAGTATAATGTGCTGCAGGAACCACTGGAATCGGATCAGAAGTTATATTTATTCCCAATTCAGAGCACTTCGATAAGATGTTGGGAAAATGCGCGGTCAAAAAACTATTAGATTTGTGAGTGATATCCAAAAAAACACATTCGATACCTCGTTTTTTTATTTCTGCGTCAATCGCTCTAGCAACAATGTCTCTCGGTGCTAGTTCCGCTCGAGAGTCATATTTCTGCATAAATCTATCTCCGTTTGGAAGACGTAAAAGGGCGCCTTCTCCTCTAAACGCTTCAGAAATTAGGAAAGATTTTGCTTTTGGATGATAGAGGCATGTTGGGTGAAATTGGATAAATTCCATATTGGTGACCGTGCAACCAGCCCTCCAGCCCATGGCAATCCCATCTCCAGTGGCAGTGTCGGGGTTTGATGTGTATGTATAAACCTTTGATGCTCCGCCTGTTGCCAAAACCACGTTTGAGCCTCCTATGGGTACTATCTCATTATTTAAGGCGTCAAGCGCATAAATTCCTAACGCCGTATTTGAGGAAAAGGCCATCTTGGTTCCCGTAATTATATCAATAGCTATATGGTTATCCAAAATAGATATGTTCGCGTGATTTCTTACCTGGCTCTCTAGAGTGTTTTGAATTTCCTTGCCGGTTGCATCCGCTGCATGCAAAACACGTCTGCGACTGTGTCCCCCCTCTTTGTGAAGGTGGAAGTCTTTGGTATCGTTCCCTGATTTAGTAAAAGATACTCCTTTTTCTGTTAACCATGCAACAGCCATTTGGCCATTTTTTACAATAGCTCTAGCAACATCTGGATTAGAAAGGTTTGATCCGACATTTATCGTATCCGCAAGATGAGCTTCTATTGAGTCGTTTTTATCCACGACTGCAGCAATACCGCCTTGGGCCCACGAACTGGACCCATCTTTCAATTTCTTTTTTGTAATTATTCCAACAGATTTTTCTGCGGCTACATTTAATGCAACGGTTAGGCCTGCTAGACCACTTCCGACAATGATAACATCAAAAAACTTCATATTTTTATTCATCTAAACTGGACTTTAATCTTGTGGCCAAATCTTTATAGCACGTTACTAAAGTCTTCAAAAGAAACGATTTGGGAACTTAAGCACTAATTGTTAAATCAATAAATTTCTATTTTACAATAATTTTAGCGAGTGGTGCTTAACATGGCTTTTCTTTTGAAGGTTCGAACGGTAAACTGTTCGTCCAGGCTAGATGGAGCAGCGCGGTTGTTTTTGAGTAATGTAACGATATTTTAAGGTACGCGAAATGGTGAAACTTGAAGTGAAAAAGGCTATAGGGGCGGCTGTTTTTTTGGCACTATTCAACATTGCCAATGCGGCAGACCTACCGGATTTTTCGTCTCTAGTGGAGGACTACGGGGCGACGGTAGTTAATATAACAGGGGAACGCGTTGCGGGAGGAGACTCGAACGCCAGCCCTGTTCCCGAAAATGATCCTTTTTATGATTGGTATCGAAGGTTTGGTCCGCAAGAACCCCGTGGTCAACAGTCGGTTTCAAGGGGCTCAGGTTTTGTCCTAGGTCAGGATGGCTATATTCTAACTAATGCGCACGTGGTGGCTAATACCTCGAAGATTGTTGTCAAATTGATCGACAAAAGAGAATATTCTGCGAAAGTCATCGGTTTCGACAAAAGGACAGACATAGCTGTAATAAAAATTGAAGCGAGTGATCTTGCTGCGGTTAAAATAGGAAATCCTGAAAAACTTAAGGTTGGTGAATGGGTACTTGCAATTGGGTCGCCCTTCGGTTTTGAAAACAGCGTCACGGCCGGTATTGTTAGTGCAAAAGGTAGGTCACTTCCTCAGGAGAACTATGTGCCTTTTATTCAGACCGACGTTGCGATAAATCCGGGAAATTCAGGTGGTCCTCTCTTTAATCTTTCGGGCGAGGTTGTGGGAATCAACTCCCAGATTTATAGTCGCACCGGAGGATTCATGGGATTATCCTTTGCTATTCCCATTGACGTTGCGGTGAATGTAGCCGAGCAATTAAGAACGAAAGGACGGGTTAGTCGAGGAAAAATTGGTGTAGTTATACAACAAGTGACAAAGGATCTCGCGGAGTCTTTCGGCCTAGATAAACCCACAGGGGCTTTAGTAAATTCGGTGACTGGAGGAGGGCCAGCAGATCTCGCTGGAATTGAAACGTCAGATGTGATTTTAAAGTTTGACGGGAAAAATGTGGAATCTGTAGGTGATTTGCCTCGAATTGTGGCACAAACAAAGCCTGGAAAGAAGGTGATTGTTGATGTTTGGCGAAAAGGCGAGGTGCGCAAGCTAGACTTGACTGTCGGAGAAATGGAAGATATCCAAGCAAATCGAAGTTCGAGCGAAAGTCAGCAGCCAAAGAGCAGGACGGCAAATTTACTCCCGCGGTTAGGACTTGAGCTTGCGCCACTTTCAAGTAGTCAGCAAAAAGAATTTGGCATTACGGGTGGATTACTGGTCCTACGCGTCGAGGGTGCATCAGCCAACTCGGGTATCAGAGAAGGAGATATCGTACTCGCTCTCAACAACCACGATATAAAAACAATCGAACAACTTAAGGGATTGATGAAAAAATACCAGAAATCAAGAAGTGTGGCTTTACTTGTCAAAAGGGGCGAAGGATCGATCTATGTGCCTATTAGGCTCAATTAGAAAAGTAGACATCGGCAAGTTAGGCAACGTGATGTAATAGACCGGACGGCAACTGGTTTGTTATTTTCCCGCGTATGAATGCCGTTTATCCGGTAACATAGAGGGATGAAACCGCTTTCCTTTAAAAATGAATAGAATAAGAAATTTTTCCATTATTGCTCACGTGGATCATGGAAAGTCGACTCTTGCCGACCGGTTCATACAGTTTTGTGGCGGACTTGAAAACCGACAAATGGAGGAACAGGTCTTAGATTCGATGGATCTCGAAAGAGAAAGAGGTATTACCATTAAAGCCCAAACAGTTGCCTTAAAATACAGGGCCCAAGACGGACATATTTATCACTTAAACCTCATTGACACGCCAGGGCATGTCGATTTTAGCTACGAGGTTTCAAGATCATTATCTGCTTGTGAGGGCGCCTTGTTGGTTATAGACGCTTCGCAAGGGGTAGAAGCACAAACTGTTGCTAATTGTTATACCGCAGTTGAAGGAGGTCTGGAGGTTTTACCCGTCTTAAATAAAATCGATCTTCCATCATCTGAACCGGCGCGAGTAATTGAAGAAATTGAAGATATAGTCGGCATACCTGCTCAAGACTCTTTAATGGTTAGCGCAAAAACAGGCAAAGGCATCAAAGAAGTTCTTGAATTGATCGTCAAGCAAATACCCCATCCAAAAGGAAACGAGCATGGAAAATTAAAGGCATTAATTATTGATTCTTGGTTTGATAACTATGTTGGAGTTGTTATGCTGGTCCGAGTAGTTGATGGAAAGATGAAAAGAAAAGATAAAATTCGTTTGATGTCTACTAACGCGAACTATCAGTGTGAAGATGTTGGCGTATTTACTCCAAAGCAGCATTCGAAGGATTGTCTGGAAGCTGGAGAAGTTGGATTTGTAGTCGCTGGTGTCAAAATTTTAACTGCTGCAAAAGTAGGCGATACAATTACCTTAGTTGACAATCCTGCAGAAAAGGCTCTCCCAGGTTTTAAAGAAGTGAAAGCTCAAGTTTTTGCTGGATTATATCCTGTCGACAGTGGCGATTACGAAAGTTTACGTGATGCATTGGAAAAGTTATTTTTAAACGATTCAGCGTTAAAATACGAGCCAGAAACTTCTCAGGCATTGGGATATGGATTTAGGTGTGGTTTTCTTGGTTTGCTGCATATGGATATAGTCCAGGAGCGTTTAGAAAGAGAGTTCAATATGAACTTAATAACCACAGCTCCAACAGTTGTTTATCAAATTGTTACAAACGACGGTTCAGTGCTGGAGATAGAAAATCCATCAAAATTGCCAGAAACTTCAAAGATAGCAGAGTTCAGAGAACCAATAATTTTAGCAACTATTTTAGTGCCGGAAAGTTTTGTTGGTGCAGTAATGACGCTCTGTAATTCTAAAAGAGGTATCCAGAAAAATATGCAATACCTCGGGAAGCAAGTCCTATTGACTTATGAATTACCATTGAACGAGGTAGTAATGGATTTTTTCGATCGACTGAAATCCGTTTCAAGAGGGTATGCCTCCCTAGACTACGAGTTATCTGAGTTTCAAACCTCTGACTTAGTCAAACTAGATATTTTAATCAATTCGGAAAAGGTCGATGCACTATCACTAATAGTTCATCGAGACAGCGCGATCATTCGAGGTAGGCAAGTTGCAAGTAAAATGCGCGAATTAATTCCTCGCCAAATGTTCGATGTCGCCGTTCAAGCTGCGATCGGTTCGAAGATTTTAGCCAGAGAAACAGTGAAGGCATTAAGAAAAAATGTTCTTGCAAAATGTTACGGTGGAGATATTACTCGAAAGAAAAAACTCTTGGAGAAGCAAAAAGCTGGAAAACGAAGGATGAAACAGGTGGGGTCCGTTGAGATACCACAAGAGGCGTTTCTGGCAGTGCTGCAAGTAAGTAATAAATAACAATACTTTTAAAGGATGTAAGATTTATGAATTTCCCCCTATTGATGTTGTTGCTTTTAGCAATTACAGGATTCATCTGGTTAATTGATATACTCTTTTTCGCAAAACGAAGAGACATCAACAAAAAAGATCCTTGGTGGGTTGAGTACTCTAAAAGTTTTTTTCCTGTCATTCTATTAGTTTTTTGCCTGAGGTCATTTTTGGTCGAACCATTTAAGATTCCCTCGGGATCAATGATACCGACACTAATTGTTGGCGACTTTATACTGGTAAATAAGTACACCTACGGCATTCGTTTTCCCGTCGTTAACAAAAAATTGGTAAGTATTGGCAAACCAAATAGGGGGGATGTAATGGTTTTTAAGTACCCAGTTAACAAAAAAATTGATTATATAAAAAGGGTCATTGGGATCCCTGAGGACACAGTAACCTACAGCGATAAAAATCTTTTTATTAACGGTATTAGAGTGAAAACTGAGAATATCGATGATGATTGGAAAACGAGCCTATCTAGTCAGAACAAAATAAGGAAAAACGAAACGTTAGACGGAAAAATCTTTCAAACGCAAATCAACCGTAGCGTACCTGCTATCAGGTTGTCAGCTGTTAGATCTTTTCAAGGCAGAGAGAATTGCAGCTTCAAAATGTCGGGATTTTCTTGTAAGGTTCCGGAAGGTCATTATTTTGTGATGGGAGATAACAGGGACGCTAGTTCAGACAGTCGGTACTGGGGCTTTGTACCGGAAGAAAATATTGTTGGGAAGGCCTTTTTTGTGTGGTGGAATTTTAATGATTTCACTAGAATCGGTACGCAAATAAAATAATTTTTTTCTTTCAAGGGTTAATCAAGTATTGGGGATTTTAGGTGAGTAATTTTTCTTTAGAAAATCTACAGACTTTATTAGGATATAAATTTTCGAATATAGGATTACTTGAAAAAGCAATAACTCATAGATCGTACGGTAAAGACAATAACGAAAGACTAGAATTTTTGGGAGATAGCCTTCTTAACTGTGTTGTCGCGCAAATGCTGTTTAAGCGTTTTAGTCATTTGAATGAAGGAGAATTATCTCGTTTACGATCGAATCTTGTTAACCAAGATAGCCTTTTCGCAATTGCTAACGGATTATCTCTTGGCCGACATTTAAAAATGGGGGTAGGAGAAAAAAAATCGAACGGACACGCAAAACCATCCATTTTATCAGATGCTGTTGAGGCGGTTTTCGGTGCAACATTTTTAGACGGTGGGTTTGAGGCAATCAGTTTCGTTATCTCAAAGTTGTATGATCCAATTATCTCTGATGTTGATGGGAACATATTTTTAAAAAAAGATTCGAAAACAGCCCTTCAAGAAAAACTGCAAGGGAAGGGATTGAACCCACCGCATTACACCGTTGATAAAGTTGAGGGATTTGCTCATGAACAAACTTTTAAGGTGATCTGTAAAATTCCAGAAATGAATATTATTTCTTCCGGGGAAGGGCCGAGTCGTAGAGCTGCAGAAAAAGATGCTGCCCGATTGGCGTTAGAAATTGTCGGAGAATAGCTTTAAGAGTGCCTCTGTAGCGATTATAGGGCGTCCAAACGTTGGAAAATCTACTTTATTGAATACTATTCTTCATCATAACGTAAGTATTGTATCGAGGCGCCCGCAGACTACGAGACATCAAATCGCCGGGATTTATAATCAACCAAATATTCAAATCGTCTTCTTCGATACTCCGGGATTTCAATATAAGTTCAAAAGCAAATTAAATAATATTATGAACAGAGCGATAAAAAATACTGTCCCTACGGTAGATGTTGTGTTGCTCGTTATTGAGGCCCTTAAATGGGATATCCGTGATTTAAAAGAGCTCGAGAGAGTAAAGAAGAATACTAATGTCTTTTTGATTATTAATAAGATTGATCAAGTAAAAGACAAAACTGTGTTTTTTCCGTTTGTTGAGAATATAAAAACCCAATATGCTTTTTCCGAAATATTACTTTTAAGCGGAATAAAAAAAAAGAGTGGAGAAGCTCTTATCCAAATATTAAAAAAATACCTATCGAAAGGGCAACCACAATATAACCAACAGTCAATTACTGATCGGTCATTCGACTTTATTGCCGCAGAATTAGTCCGAGAACAACTGTTCGTACACCTTGGTGATGAAATTCCCTATACCAGTGCAGTTTTGATTGAAGGGATAGACGAAAGCCCTAAAATTATTACTATTAAAGTAATGATCTTAGTTGATAAAGCAAGTCATAAAGGTATCGTAATCGGAAAAAAAGGTTTAACACTAAAAAAAATAATATCGGATGCCAGAGTTGGAATTCAAAAAAGAGTTTCAAAAAAAGTTTTTTTACAGGTATGGGTCAAAGAGCAACCTAGTTGGGCTGATAGTACAACTAATTTGCGGTTGATGGGGTTTTAAATAGATAAATGGCAAATTTAGCAGGAAGAGGCAGATCTCAAAGTGTAGGGTACATTTTGCATAGCTATCCATATAAGGAAACAAGTTTAATCGTTGAAGCATTTACCCAGACATATGGACGAATCTCCTGTGTTGCAAAAGGCGCAAAAAGGCCTGCCTCGGGACTCCGTAGCTCTATCCAGCTTTTTCAGCCCTTAGAAATGGAGTGGTCGGGTAGAAATGAGTTGAAAACTTTGTACCGAGTAGACTGGGTTGGTGGCGTACCTATACTCGATGGATTGGCATTAATTTGCGGCTTTTATATTAACGAGCTGATTTTGAACTTGTTAGCTAAAGATGATCCTCATGAAAATTTATTTAAATGTTACTACAATGCAATAAATGATTTGAATAGTGAAACAGCAATATCTATAGTGCTTCGTAAATTTGAAATAAATTTATTAAGAGAGATTGGTTATCAATTAAAACTGGATTATTCTGAAGAAGAAAATGTGCAAATAGAACCAAAAGGTATTTATACATACTTGCCAGAAACAGGGCCGATGGAGTTGAAGGGAAGCTCACAACACAAATTAAAAATTCATGGAAAAACATTTTGCGATATCCAAAATGCAAACTTCAGTGACCCGAGAACCTTACTGGAAAGTAAGAAACTTATGAGATATCTATTAGAATATTATTTGGGCGATAAGATTTTGCATAGTAGGGAACTTTTAAAAAATTACAAACAAATATAGTGATGACTAAACTAAGCGTTAATTTAAACAAAATTGCTCTAATACGAAACTCCAGAGAAAACGGAATTCCTAACTTGATAAATTTCGTACAACTCGCCATAAATAGCGGCGCCGATGGAATCACGTTACACCCCAGGCCCGATCAACGTCATGCTACTAAAAATGATGTTTCCGAGATAAAAAGTCTTTTACTCGACTATTCGAATATTGAATTAAATGTTGAGGGCAATCCTTTTCATAATTTAATGGATATTGCGGAAGAATTTTGTCCTACTCAATGTACCTTTGTCCCCGATGATATCAATACCTTAACATCAAATAGTGGATGGGATTTAGAAAAGCATGGTAAACAACTTTCTCCTTTTATAAAACGATTGCAGGATAAAGGTGTCAGGGTGAGCCTCTTCATGGAGCCAACTCCAGAGGCCATGGATCAAGCGCACGAGCTTGGTGTAGACAGGGTTGAATTATATACAGAACCCTATGCGGTAGCATATGCAGAGCAAAGAGCTCAAGAAATTTTACCAACTTATTTTAAGAGTAGTTCTCGGGCTAATGAACTGGGTTTGGGAATAAATGCAGGGCATGATTTAAACAAGGATAACCTTAGGTTGTTTTTATGTGCAGTACCGAATGTTAGAGAGGTTTCTATTGGACATGCCATTGTGGTAGATTCACTGTATCATGGTTTCTCTTCCGTGGTGAAAGAATATAAAAAGATTACTTCAGGGGAAAATCCCTCATGATCTTTGGGATTGGTGTAGATATAGTTGAACATTCTAGGATAATGGATATCATTAAGTCTAGGGAGACTAATTTTGTTACGCGAGTGCTTACTGATTATGAAAAAAAAGCATATCAGAAAGCAATTCACAAAGATCAATTTCTCGCAAGTCGATTCGCTGCAAAAGAAGCTTTCGGTAAAGCGCTTAAGACAGGGGTGAGCGCTCCCGCAACATTTCAAAATATTGTAGTTATGAGCGATGAAAATAAAGCTCCATTTTTTGAATATCAATCCAAATTAAGCGTCTATCTGGCAAACCTTGCCATAAAATCTGTGCACCTGAGTATTGCCCATGAGAAAGATCTATCAACAGCTTTTGTTTTAATAGAGAGATAAAATATGACATCAAACGGTGTTGTAATGTTAGATATTAATGGCACGAGTCTTACAAACGATGATAAGCGAAGATTATCCCATCCAAATTGTTTTGGGGTGATTCTGTTTGCGAGAAACTTTTTAAACAAAACACAACTAAGTGAACTTTGTAGGGATATTAAAGACCTTCGACCAACTCCTATTGCTATAGCAGTCGATCATGAAGGAGGAAGAGTTCAGCGATTTAAGGATGAATTCACACTTATACCGGCCATGCGAGACTTGGGAATAATTTGGATGAAAGATAAACTGCGAGCGAATGATCTTGCCAAAAAAATAGGACTCATAATAGCACTTGAACTTAGATCCTGTGGCGTTGATTTTAGTTTTACACCAGTTCTTGATTTGGATTATGGGAAAAGTAAAGTAATTGGAGATCGAGCATTTCACTCAGATCCTCGAGTTGTGAGTGAATTAAGTTATTCAATCATCAAGGGTTTAACTCGAGGTGGAAGTGTGTCGGTTGGAAAACATTTCCCGGGTCACGGATTCGTATCGGAAGACTCTCATCTCGAAATTGTTACAGATCATAGATCTTTAGATTTAATTATGGAACGGGATGTTATACCTTTTGCTAATTTAATTGATAATGGCGTTTCTGCAATTATGCCGGCTCATGTGGTTTACCCATCAGTCGATTCATTGCCAGTGGGTTTTTCAGAGTACTGGTTAAAAAACATTCTCAGGGTAAAGTTAGGATTTAAGGGGGTGATTTTCAGTGATGACTTATCGATGAAAGGTGCCTTCATTAATAGTTCGATAGAAGAGCGCGGAAAGATGGCACTGAATGCAGGCTGTGATGTTATTCTTGTTTGCAACGAGCCAGACGATGCCGATAGACTTCTGGATGCTATTCCCGTTGATAGGATTTCCAAGGCTTCAAATAGTTGTGAATTATTTCTTCACGAAATTGAAAAAAACGCCCATGAAGCCTTTAGGAATAATGGCAATGATCGCCTATACACGCGGGCGGTTGAGTCAATAGAGGATGAGTTTCACGGAATATCTTGATCTAGCGCTTGCTAGGCTCTTTCCATGTATTCTCCAGTATCTGTATTTACTTTTATTTTATCCCCTTCGTTAACGAACTGAGGGACCATAATTGTAATATTTGTTTCTACTTTTGCTGGCTTAAACGAACCAGTAGCTGTTGCATTTTTAAGACTGGGTTCTGTTTCAACAATTGACAATACTATACTGGCCGGAAGTTGCACACCAATCGGTTTTTCGTTATGAAAATCTATTTGAACCGCCGTGTTTGGCACCAAATAACCTGCTTGATCATCTAACAAGTCTGATGAAATGCTCAGTTGTTCATAGTTTTTTTGATCCATAAAGACGTAATTTTCTCCATCTTGATACAAATATTCCATTTGCCGGGTTTCGACAAACGCTCGTTCTATCTTATCATCTGACCTGAGTCTTTCATTTTTCTTAGTTCCAGTTTCGATCTCTCTTGTTTCTACTTGCATAAACGCTCCGCCTCTCCCGCCGACGTGAACATGATATGATTTCAGAACTTTGTGTACTTTTCCAGCTAGGACTATAAGATTTCCAGTCCTAATTTCAGTTGCGGGTATTTTAGCCATTTGAAATTATCCGTGAGATTTGGGTGCGCATTGTCTCAGTAAAGCGTAAATTGTCCATCAAGTGTCAAATTTATGAATGATATCAAAAAATTTTCAGTAGATTGCCAACAATGTTCTCGATTGTCTAGTTTTTTAGACAAAAATCGTAGTATTTACGAAAAATATTATAATTTGCCAGTGCCGTCATTTGGTCCGAAGGGATCAAATCTATTGATAGTCGGACTAGCGCCGGGTTTGCACGGTGCGAACAGAACAGGAAGACCTTTTACCGGTGATCATGCAGGTGTAATATTGTATTCTACACTTTATAAATTTGGATTTTCATCGCAACCAGCATCAACAGTTTTTGACCATAAATTGAATCTGATAAATTGCCGAATTACAAATGCCGTGCGCTGTGTTCCCCCCCAAAATAAACCAACTAGCGAGGAAATTCATAATTGCCTTAGTTTTTTAAAAGAGGAGATACTAGGGTTGCCTAAGAAAAATATAATTTTGGCACTAGGAAAAATAGCTCATCAAAGCGTAGTTAAGAGTTTTGAAGTTCAGCAATCGGAATATAACTTTAAGCATGGAAATATCCATGAACTTGGGCTCGATCAATACCTTATAGACAGTTATCATTGTTCGAGATACAACACTCAAACAAGGCGATTGACTAAAGAAATGTTCGAAAATGTTTTCAGTTGGATTGCTAATCAACTCGCTAAATTTTAAAATTCTGCAGGAATTATTAAAACCAACAGGCATTTCAATGGCAAATAGTACAAAATTTAATCCAAATGAGTTTATAGATTCAATGCCTAACTTGCCGGGCGTCTACAGAATGACAGGTAGATCTAAGCAACTACTCTATGTTGGCAAATCGATTGATTTGAAAAAAAGAGTCTCTTCATACTTCCGGTCGGAGAAGAAACTTTCTCCTCGAATCCGTCTAATGGTTCGACAGGTGAATAAGATTGACATAACAGTAACCCGAAGCGAGTCTGAAGCTTTGCTTCTGGAAAATAATCTTATTAAAACGTTAAAACCAAAGTACAATATTCTTTATAGGGATGATAAATCGTACCCATATGTTGCTTTCAGCAAACATAAATTTCCGCGATTGCATTTGTATCGAGGGAGTGCAAAAGAGGGCGGTCGTTACTTTGGGCCTTTTTCAAATTCCAAGGCGGTGAGGGAGAGTATTCATTTACTTCAAAAAGTCTTTAAACTCAGAACGTGTGAGAATAGTGTTTTTTCTAATCGGGTACGACCTTGTCTTCTGTATCAAATAAAAAGGTGCAGTGGTCCATGTGTTAGAAAGATATCTGAGAATGGTTATAAAGATACTCTAAGGGATGCGCAATTATTCCTAAACGGGAAACATAATCAAGTTATAAATAAACTTGAAAATCGTATGGAAATCGCCTCAAGAGATGAAAAATATGAATTAGCCGGATCGTTTCGAGATCAAATCTTTGCACTTCAACAAATAAGAGAGCATCAGTATGTAGCAACTACCGGGATGTCTTTGGACGCTGATATAGTCGCAATAGTTAAAGCTTCTGAAATGATTTGTGTGAACGTAGTTATGATCCGCAACGGGGATCATAGGGGGGATAAAAGCTTTTTTCCGAAAAATATTTTTTATGGAAATGAAGATGACGCCCTTTCGGCATTTCTAGCGCAACACTATATTGGCACACAGGTTCCTGCTACGGTTATCTTGAATCGTAAAATATCTGTCAATGCATTACAAGAAGTTTTAAGTCAGCAATTGGGGAAAACCGTAAGATTTATTCGAAGTCCTATCGGAAGAAAAAGAGTATGGATGGAGATGGCTCAAAAGAATGCAGAAATTTCTCTCGGACAGAGATTGAGCACCCAGATTAATCAAGAAAGAAGGTTAGTATCGTTGAATGATAAGCTTTCTTCTATCGACATAATTAAACGGATTGAATGTTTTGATGTAAGTCACATGCAGGGCGAAGCGACGGTAGCATCTTGCGTAGTATATGATAATAAAGCGATGCAGCCATCTGAATACCGCAAATTCAATATTTCAAATGTCACGCCGGGCGATGATTATGGTGCCATCTCGCAGGTCATTGAAAGACGCTATGTGAGACTAATTAAAGAGGATGGTAAAATTCCAGATTTAATTATGGTTGATGGGGGAAAGGGTCAGGTTAATGGGGCGGATAAAGTTCTCAAGGAGATAGGGCTCAACCAAATCGGACTCATTGGTATTGCGAAAGGTTTAGAGCGAAAACCAGGTTTTGAAAGAATTGTTTTCCCAAACGAGGCGAAACCTCTAACGCTGGGGGAAACAGATCCCGCTTTACATTTAATTCAAGAGATTAGGGATGAAGCCCATCGATTCGCTATTCAAGGCCATAGGGGTAGACGAAACAAGGCCAGAATAAGATCAGCNCTAGAGGATATCGAGGGTGTAGGGAATAAACGTCGCCAGAGATTAATAGTACGATTTGGCGGTATAAAAGGTGTATCATCGGCGAGCATACAGGAGCTGCAGAGCGTGGAGGGAATCAGCAACTCATTGGCAAAAAAAATATATGACGAACTACACTGAGTAATGCTAAAAAATTTGCCTAACACATTGACTTGGAGCAGGATTTTTTTAATACCAATTCTGGTTATAATTTTCTATTTGCCTGAGAGCCTTATTGGTATAAATGAGAGAGATTTGCTTGCCACCTTGGTTTTCTTAATAGCTGCGGCGACTGATTGGTTGGACGGATTTATAGCCAGAAAATTTAATTTGGTTTCGTCTTTTGGTGCTTTTCTTGATCCTGTCGCCGATAAACTGATGGTTTCAACTGCTTTGGTAATTTTGGTGTGGCTTGGAAGGGTTGAGTTTGTTGTGGCAGCAGTTATTATTGGACGAGAAGTTGGCATTTCAGCGTTAAGGGAATGGATGGCAATTATTGGGGAGTCTGTCCACGTTTCGGTATCAATTTTGGGGAAAATAAAAACCACCACCCAGATGATTGCGATTCCATTTCTTCTGTACAATGACCATTTGCTTAATGTAGACACTCGGGCTCTAGGTAACGTGTTGATTTGGGTAGCAACCGCCTTGACTATTTGGTCAATGCTCTATTATTTACATCGAGCCCGTAAAACATTTAAAACTCCAGAAAAAGAGAAAGGCAAGGAAGTGACAGATTAGCTTCCTTGCCTAACGATATTTGTTACTTAGAATGTACCAACTCGTATAATTTGTAGTGAACGATTCCGGGTTTATCACCATCTGGCATTTGAAGCGCAATGCCTTCCCCAACAATCATTGCATCATTGAGCCATGCATATTTCTCACTTCCCGTAAGCATTTTCATCTCTGAAAACCATACGTCCATACCGTTACCTGGCCCCAGCACCTCGAGTTGGGATAATCGATCGTACATATTTCCCTCCCCAACAATAATTCCAGCGTATTTTATCATCAGAGTTTTTTCATCATCGAGGGATACGTGGCACCAGAGTATAAAGTCTATAGTTCCATTTTTTTTAACATAACCGTCCTCAACGCACTCATCCAACACACCGCCACCACCTCTTGTAAATGTTATTGATCCATTACCAAATCGGCCAGTAATACGACTGCCCTCTGTCATACTCGTGTGTATCAAATCAAACTTTATTTCCCCTATTTCTTTCAATGTTGGACCAGTCTTATGGCCGTCAGCAAAAACACTGGCCCCGTTTAGTAAGATTCCAAACACAAGTATTTTGATCAAATTTTTGAATATCATTTTCTAATCCTTCCCTGAGATTTTTGTCGTTTGAAAATATCGGATCTAGCACGCATTCTAGTTAAGTTTTCGTGGTTATAATCTAGCATAAAAAATAACAAATGAGGTCAATTTGTTGTATATTAGGCGAATGATGCGGGAATAGCTCAGTTGGTAGAGCGCAACCTTGCCAAGGTTGAGGTCGCGAGTTCGAGACTCGTTTCCCGCTCCAACATTTTAGATGGCGGAGTGGCAGAGTGGTTATGCAGCGGCCTGCAAAGCCGTGGACGCCGGTTCGATTCCGACCTCCGCCTCCAAAATTGAGTTGGAAGTGCCCAGGTGGCGAAATTGGTAGACGCAACGGACTTAAAATCCGTTGGACGCAAGTCCGTGCCGGTTCGAGTCCGGCTCTGGGTACCACTTTTGAGGTTGATATTTCAGAGTTTAACGTCAACCCTAGTTTTCGTAATATAGTCTTTTTTAAGTGTGAGACCATCTGGCTTGAAGCGATTACGGAATGCCAATTCCGCTTCTTTTGTACCAGATTTTTTTCCTACCGGGGATGGGAGCGCTGCATTTCCTAGCCTTGGCGGTGAGATGCTCTTGTATCCAATTCCTAGAGGCATAACTTTTCTCCATGTTTACCATCTAACATTTGTAAAATTTCATTAGTTTCTTCAAATATCCATATATTGCTGGCACTTTTTAGCAAATTGGTTGTCAATTATGCATGAAAAAGAAATTAAATTGGATTTTTCCCTACTACGCAGTCGTCTACAGTGTTGTTTTCGCTATCATTTTCTATGGCGTCTAGGTTCCCGCACGAATCACGGTCGAGAAAGATATGGCGAATCACTACACGAAAGAATTTATGGCGGACTATTACGGGAACACTTTGCCCGGTATAACTGCTCTTAGTCGGCAACCGCACGACTGTCATTTTAAGATCGTCGCAAAAAATGAGGGGGTGGCGATATCTCTTTGGGCTAAAAATCACATGAACTTCACGAAAGGCCTAACTTTTCTCAATGAGTTAGACAGACGGCACCCTAATGTCCGGAAGTTTTATAGTGGCAGTCATGGTGCAAGAAACAGGTTAAACGTGGCAGGACGAAATACAAATCCACAGCGAAGCTTTAATTTCGCTCCAAGAGAGATGTCCGACCGCTTTTGTGCATAACCGAACAGGCTGGCGATAAAATCGGCAGGTTTAAAGCAGTGTATATTTTGGAAGGGTGCTCTCAATTTAAAACAAATCAATTAAGACCATTCGTCAATTCGGACGGCCCGCCATAAATGTTACGCCTTTTTCGCCAATGCATTCTGAATGTTGCACGTTAGCTGTCAAGCTTAATCCGTCACCCACGTTTAGATGTTTTTCCGTTTCCCCGATAATCACCTTCATATCTCCCTCTATTACTATAATTTCAGCGTCAAAGGGGTGGGTATGCGTATGATTTATATGATTTTTGGGAAAGGATACTTCCACCACGTTTTCATGTCCTTTTTGTTTTAACTTAGTCAATGCCTCGTTTTTTGTCATGCCTCTTCCTCAATTTTCTCTATTAATAGGGTGATTACTGGTATCAAGTTGTCATAAATATGTTTTGCCTCATCTCTTCCTAAACTATCTTGACTAACTTTCATAGCAATACTCCCAGCAAGTCCAAGCGTATCTTTTGCACTCAAAATAAAACTGACATATTTGCTACGCCGTATGTTTAATATGCCCTTTACTACAAACGATCGTTCACATTCAGCTGAATCCATTTCCTGAGGATCAACCGAAATACCGAATTTGGTAAGTTCAAGGTAAAGTTTTGACGCTTCGTCTTTGGAAGCGCAAATTTTGAAGGTATCCGAGGTTTTACCTGACAAAAGATTTGAACAAAAATCAGCTGCAGTTTGGTCCAAAGTTTCGGGTATATTTACTTTATGAGAAAGCCCTTTATCAATAATGATCGCTTCTAA
The DNA here is from genome assembly GCA_002704665.1 of Pseudomonadota bacterium. Classification (GTDB taxonomy): domain Bacteria; phylum Pseudomonadota; class Gammaproteobacteria; order Burkholderiales; family Eutrophovitaceae. The sequence continues at coordinate 17,377 of PAHB01000111.1, read as the reverse complement.
GGCGATTATTAAGTTCGCAGCCACATTTATACGCGCAAATTCAAGCTGGCTATCATCTAACTCAAATTCCTCTGTGTACAAGAGATTGATACGGTCGAATGCGACTTTTAGGGGTATAGCAAAATCCATAATTCTCTATTTTTTTGTAGGGCAAGTAAAAATTACACTAAAATCAGTGCTGTGGCTTCAACGCCGGAACCTAGGTTACACTATCGCTATGGCATATATTACGTTATTAAAAACAATTACTCATCAAACTTAACAAAGATCAGGTATTTTGACACAACTTCAATCCGGAGGTAGAACTTTGGTAAAAATAATAATCTTCTTCTTCCATTATTTTGTTTTATTTTCGTTGAGTTTTGCAGGCACTTACCAAGAAGCTGTCGACGCCTATAAAATTGGTCAATATGACATCGCCGCGGAAATTTGGCTTTCGTTGGCAGAAGATGGCGATCCCGAATCACAAAGAGAGTTGGCTTTCATGTATCAGCAAGGAAAAGGCATTCAGCAAAATTATAAAAAGGCAGTTTTTTGGTATACGCAGGCTGCCGAACAAGGAAATCATTCGGCTCAATTCAATTTGGCCACCATGTACCGATTCGGGAAAGGTGTCCCTGTAGATAGTAATTTGATGCTTAAATGGTATTCAGCGGCCGCTAGAGGTGGCCATGAGTGGGCACAAATGGAGTTGGGCGGGGTATACCGGTTAGGCGAAGGCGTGGAGAAAAATCCAGCTAAATCGTACTTTTGGTTGGGCTTGGCTGCAAAAAAAGGTAATAGTAGAGCTGAAAAAATCAAGAATCTAATTTCAAAAAAAATGTCGTCTGATCAAATTGAGCAGATTAATCAAAATCTAGAAAAATGCATTGCTAAGAACCTCATAGATTGCGATATTCCTTAAGCTAGCCCTTTAGAGATTGCGCGGTTATACTGGCGCTATAGCGTCAGGAAATGGGAGGAAATCCGAACTTGGAGGCAACGGAAAGAAAGTTAGCGACGATTTTGGCAATGGATGTGGTTGATTATTCGGCTAAGATGAGTCGGAACGAGGAGACTACTCTTCAAAGTCTTAGGCAGTGCAGGGAAATTATTGAAAAAGTGGTATCTTCGCAGAAGGGCCGAATTTTCAATACTGCTGGGGATGCATTCATGATTGAGTTTGCTAGTCCTGTGGCTGCGGTGACTTCGGCGGTTAATATACAAAAAGAGATCAAGGATCGCAACTCTAAACTTTCAGCTGAGGAGCACTTAGAATTCCGCATGGGTGTCAACATGGGTGACATCATGATCGAGGGCGAAAATCTGTTTGGGGAAGGGGTAAATGTAGCAGCTCGTCTTGAGGGTATTGCTCCTGCAGGAGGAGTTTGCATATCTGAAATCATCCACTCTGTGGTTAAGGGTAAGGTGGCTGTTGAATTTATTGACCAAGGTCCTCAGGAGCTAAAAAATATTGATGAACCGGTTACCGCTTACTACGCCGATTTAGAGGGTGCCAGCGGGCGAATAAAATCGAAGTCTCTTTCAACAAATTCATCATTTAATAACAGATGGATTATAGCAGGTTTGGCCATATTCGCGGTTTTAGTGGTTGGCTATTTCGGAGGACAAGCAAAAAGAAACACTGAGATGGTCGAAGCATCTACCATGAGTGCTGTTATAGTTTTGCCGCTGGAAAATATGGGAAACGACGAAATTAAGTCGTTCTCACAAGGTTTGTCCCAAGACTTGGCAAATGGCTTAAGCCGATCGGCAAAGAGTTTAAACGTTATTGGCCTGAGTGAAACCCCTGCCAATCTAGACGAACTTGTCTCAAGTACTGGAGCGAAATATGTCGTAAAGGGAAGCATCAGACAAGCAGGGGATTCAATAAGATTGGCAATTAGCCTGGTTGAAACCGAGAAAATGGGCACCATATGGACGGAAAACTATGATAAAACGCTGTCGTCGGGGAGTATATTTGAATTGCAAGATACCATCGTCGGTAGTGTTGTTGATGAGTTAGTTGGTAATGGTGCCGTCCTCGTGCGGGATGTCGTAAAAAAACTACAAACAAAAGGAACAGATAATTTAACTGCTCTGGAGTGCGTAAATTATTTCAGAATAACTTTTGCTCGAATTCAAACAGTAGAAGCTTTTGAGACGGCTTTTTCATGCCTAAAAGACGTGGTTAAGGATGATCCAAGTTATGCTGATGGTTGGGTAGGACTAGCGCAAATAATGGGTCTAGGATATGCAAATTACAGTGCTGTAAGTTTTGAAGAGTTAAATATAGCTCTAAATGCCGTTGACCGAGCATTGGAAATTGACCCCGGTTTTCCGCTGGCTCATTCTACAAAGGCAAAGATACTTTTTTATCAAAAAGATTGGTCTGGCATGTTTCAATCTGACGAGGAGGCTGTCAACCTAGCGCCGAACGATTCGAGAATAGCTGCTCAATTAGCCGCTAACTTTCTATGGGGAGGGAGCTGTACGCGAACGGAAATACTTGATATTAATGCCCCGCCAGGTACTTATGCATCGGGTGGTTGTAGGTGGCAAACTGGTGTGGAGGAGAGCGAGAGGGCACACCTACTCGACAAAGGAAATATAGATGCTTTTGAAAACTATGCTCTGGCTATACACTATATTGTCAAGGAGGAGTTTGAAAAAGTGATAAAAATTATGTCAATGGTGCCTGCTCCAGGCTTTTTTTGGTGGGACTTATATGTGGGTACCGCGCATGACGGATTAGGAAATTCTCGAAAAGCTATAGAACGTTTTGATTCTATCAAAGTAGGCGCAAAAAACAATAAATTAGAAGACATTAAAAAACGGTTTGATTTTTGGAATGTTCTTATGACTTACTATCCTACATTTGAGCCATATTTGATAAAGTATGGATTCAATTAATTTATAGCTTTTACTTGTTAAATTATGATAACTAAGGGATTTTATTAATGGAAGCGACTGAAAGAAAGTTGGCGACGATTTTGGCGATGGATGTGGTTGATTATTCAGCCAAGATGAGTCATAACGAGGAGACTACTCTCCAAAGCCTTAGGCAGTGTCGTGAAATAATCGAACAAGTTGTGTCCTCGCAGAAGGGTCGGATTTTTAACACAGCGGGTGATGCATTTATGATTGAGTTTGCTAGTCCGGTAGCTGCTGTGACCTCAGCTTTCAACATACAGAAAGAGATCAAAGACCGTAATTACAAACTTTCAGCAGAAGAGCATCTAGAGTTTCGCATGGGCGTCAACATGGGTGACATCATGATAGAGGGAGAAAACCTCTTCGGTGAAGGGGTAAATGTGGCCGCTCGGCTTGAGGGGATTGCACCGGCAGGCGGAATTTGTATATCTGAGATTATTCATTCTGTGGTTAAAGGTAAGGTGGCTGTGGAATTTATTGACCAAGGTCCTCAGGAGCTCAAAAACATTGATGAGCCGGTCAGGGCCTATTATGCAGATTTGGAGCCTGGAGGCGTTAAACCAAAAAGGTCAAAGTCAAGTAAAGGCTCAAATTCTTTATTTGAGATGCGTTGGGTTGCTGTGGGGTTAGCTTTGGTGGCTGTCGTTCTGGCCGCTTATTTTGGTGGTCAGATGCCTGAAACAAAGGAGGAAGCAACGCTGAATACCATACTTGTTCTCCCACTGGAAAATATGGGTGGGGATGAGACTAGTAACTTTGCTACCGGTTTATCGCAGGATCTAGTTAATGGGCTTAGTAGGGCCGCAAAAAGTTTAAATGTTATTGCTCTAGGGCAGAAACCTGAAGATTTGGAGCAAACCGTAGAGAAGACGGGGGCGAGCTATATTATTAGTGGAAGTCTTAGGCAATCTGGAGAATCTATTAGGCTTTCTGTCAGTCTCATAAATGCTAACAATATGGCAACGGCTTGGACCGAAAACTTTGATAAAACAATGTCAGCTGGGAATATATTTTCGCTCCAAGATACAATCGTGGAAGGGGTGGTTAATGAGCTTGTGGGCGGTGGAGAAGTATTAACCCGAGATATTGTAAAACGGCTAGAGAATCGAGGAACTGACAATATGTCTGCCTATGAGTGTGTTAACTATGTGCGGGGAGTCCATCTAACAGCTTTGAGCCCCACCACTCATGAGAAAGCTAAAACCTGCCTTCGTGAGGCCGTTGAACAGGACCCTAACTATGCGGATGCATGGGTACTACTAGCATCTGAAATAGGGAATGGTTATGCATTGTTTGGTACAGCATCTCTTGACGATCTTTCGGAAGCACTTAGTATGCTTAGAAAAGCTATTACTATAGACCCGAGACTTGCTGACGCTTATACGACTCGGTCGCAAATCTATTTTTACCAGAAAGATTGGTCAGAAATGTTTAAAGCTGATGAACAGGCGTATAGCCTTTCACCGAACAGAGTCAGAGTGGCTGGCACTATGGCGCAAAATTTTCTGTGGGGTGGAAATTGTACTCGCGAGCAAATTATGGACTTTGAGGCGGCGCCAGGAACCTACACGGAGGGTGACTGTCGATGGCAGCGTGGATTGGCGGCTGGTTTTCAAGCACATAAGCTTGATTCAGGAAATATTTGGCCAAACGAAAATTATGCCTTAGCTTGTCACCATGTCGTGAAACAAGATTTTGATAAAACTCTATATTTTATGGAGTTAACACCAGCTCCAGGATTTCTTTGGTGGGATATTTATGTTGGAACATCTCATGACGGCCTAGGTAATGAAATAAAAGCCAAAGAACGGTTTGAGTCAATTAAGGCTGGGCTCGGCAGTAATAAACTGAGCGATGTAAAAACCCATTTTGGGTTTTGGAACATCATTGAGACTTATTACCCAAGTTTTGAGCCCATCCTCATAAAATACGGTTTCGAGTAACTTGTTATTTTATAGTATTAAGTATATGTTTTAAAGGAATTATTTTATATGGAATCAGCTGAAAGAAAGTTAGCAGCCATCCTGGCAATGGATGTGGTCGATTATTCTGCCAAAATGAGTCAAGATGAACAGGTAACGCTAAGAAGTTTAAAGGAATGTAGGAAAATCATAGAGAATGTTGTGTCCTCGCAAAAAGGGCGAGTCTTTAACACGGCCGGCGATGCCTTTATGATTGAATTTGCGAGTCCAGTCACTGCGGTTGATTCAGCAATTAAAATCCAGAAACAAATTAGAGAACGCAACAATCAACTAGCCGAAAACGAGCATCTGGAATTTCGGATGGGCCTCAACATGGGCGACATAATGATTGAGGGTGAAAATCTGTTTGGTGAAGGTGTCAACATTGCGTCAAGGCTGGAGGGGGTCGCGCCGGTTGGGGGTATTTGTGTATCTGAGATGGTGTACTCAATGACCAAAGGTAAAGTTGACGTCAACTTTATTGACCAAGGACAAAAAAATCTTAAAAATATTGATGAACCAGTAAGAGCTTTTTTTGTGGAACAAGGGACCGGAGAAAAATCAAAATCAAAAAAAAGGTCAAGGGCAAATACAAAATTCAATATAAATTGGGCAATTGCAGGCGCGATAGGGGTAGGCGCAATTGTGTTTGCCCTCATTAATAACCAGCAAGTGCCACGGGAAGAGAATTCAGCTCCTGCCGAGCTTAACACGCTGGTTGTGATACCACTGGAAAATCTAGGGACCGATTCATCGATTAACTTTGCGAATGGTATATCGAGCGATCTCGCGAATGGACTAAGTCGAGCAGCCAAAAGTATGAATGTCATCAATCTTGGGAAACGTCCAGAAAAATTAGAGGAAATAACAGATAAAACGGGCGCTAGCTATATTATTAGTGGGAATGTCAGGCAAGCTGGAGATGCTATAAGGCTATCGGTAAATTTGTTGGATGCATCAAACTTATCTACAGTTTGGACTGAAACCTATGATAAGTCTATGACGGCCAGTAATATTTTCGAATTACAAGACGAAATAGTGAAGGGGGTAATTAATGAGCTAGTGGGCAACGGTGCAATACTTGCTCGTGATATTGCCAAAGAAATTGAGAAAAAAGGAACCGACAATCTATCAGCATATGAGTGTGTGACATATGTCACTCAAGTTCACCATAACACCTGGAGTCCAGAAACTCACAACCAGGCGCTCGAGTGCCTCAGGGCAGCGGTGGTTTCTGACCCCTCGTATAGTGATGCATGGACTTACTTATCCCATGAAATAGCTTGGGGTTACTCGCTGTTTGGAACTTTTACAAAAGAATCGCTTAATGAGGGCATACAGGCGGCTGATAACGCCCTAAGATTAGACCCAGAATCTGGTATGGCTTACGCACACAAGGCAAAAATCTTATTCTTTCAGCAAGATTGGCAGGCAATGTATGAGGCTGGGGAAAAAGCAGTAAGGCTAGCCCCAGCCAACTCGGAAGTTCTAGGAAATGTAGGTCAGATCATGCTATGGGCGGGAGATTGTAGCATTGAGGAATTAACTGACTTTGATGCAAAGCCGGAGACATACGCTTCGGGGCGGTGTGGATGGCAAACGGCGTTTCAGCACCTCATAAAGGCGTATAAACTTGATACCACTAATAATTTTCCTTATGAGAATTATGCCTTGCATGATTATTACACAATAAGAGGTGAGTATTCTTCAGCTCTGCAGGCTATGGAAAGGACTGCCGCACCAGGGTTTTTTTGGTGGGATTTAAAAGTGGGTATTGCACACGCTGGAATGGGAAATAAAGATAAAGCGGATGCGCATTTTAATGCTGCGTTTGAGGCTAGTTCCAACAAACTGTCGGACTGGGAAAAAGAATATCAATTCTTCAATGCTAGTAATTTCTTTGAGATTTACAAGCCCACTTTGATTGAAAACGGACTTGAATGAATTACTTTGTATGCCATATCTAGATATCAATTAAGGGAGATTATCAGCTATGGAATCAGCTGAAAGAAAGCTAGCAGCCATCTTGGCGATGGATGTGGTCGATTATTCTGCCAAAATGAGTGAAGATGAACAGGTAACACTCAGGAATCTAAAGGAATGTCGGAAAATTATAGAGGATGTTGTTTCCTCTCAAAAAGGGCGGATATTTAACACGGCTGGCGACGCGTTTATGATTGAATTTGCAAGTCCCGTTAATGCACTCGATTCCGCTATTGAAATCCAGAAGAAAATCAAAGAGCGTAACTACAAGGTGGCTCAAAATGAACATCTTGAATTTCGTATGGGTGTCAATATGGGCGATATCATGATTGAGGGTGAAAATCTGTTTGGAGAGGGCGTCAACATTGCAGCAAGGCTGGAGGGGATTGCGCCTGAGGGCGGTATTTGCGCCTCTGAGATGGTTTATTCCATGGCAAAAGGAAAGGTAGATGCTGTTTTTAATGATCAAGGTGTTAAAAATTTAAAAAATATTGATGATCCCGTTAGAGTTTATTTTGTGGATGAAAATATAGCCGGATCAAAAAAAAGACCTAGGAAGACTGATTCCTCTTGGACTAGTTTTAATATTAACTGGGCTATCGCCGCAGCAATTATTTTAGGTGGTGTCGCTTTTTGGGTTTTCAACGGGACTCAAGTGGCTGTGGATAAGGTTGCTACACCTTCCGAGCTTAATACCTTGGTCGTAGTTCCGTTGGAAAACGTCGGAGGGGATGCTGATCAAGAAACTTTCGCCATGGGATTGTCTCAAGAATTAGCCACAGGATTAACAAGGGGAACTTATGGGCTCAACATTATTGGCTTAAGTAATATTCCTGAGGATTTAAAAACACTGTCTGAAGAGTTAGGTGCTGATTACTTGTTATCGGGTAGTTTGAGATCTTCAACAGAGCAATTTAGAGTGACCGTCAAATTAATAGATGCGAAAAGTTTAGGGGCGATATGGACTGACACCTACGATAAAAATAAGTCTGCAAAGAATATTTTTGAAATACAAGATGCTGTTGTTGAAGACGTTCTGGACACACTGGTTGGTAATGGGGCAGTTCTCTCTTCGGATTTAATTAGCCGTAACCAATCAAAGGGTACAGATAATCTTTCCGCTTATGAATGCGTTACCTTCACCAAGGTGGTTTTTCTGAAAAGTCTGAGTGTTTCTGATTTCGAACAAGCAATGTCTTGCTTGAAGGAAGCGGTAATCTCTGACCCTAAATACGCTGATGCTTGGGCCCGTCTTGGGTGGCTTTATACCATAGCTCACGCCTTTGGATTTAAGCAGAATGATAGCCTTAGGACTGATGCACTCTTGGCCCTTGATCGTGCAATAGCAATAGATCCCGGTAATGCCTATGCTTTTACTCAGAGGGCTGAAGCAGCTTTTCACAGTGACAAATGGAAGGCGATGTTTGAAGATGGGGAGAAGGCTCTTAAGCTCNCTCCGAATGATGCTTCAGTGTTGACTCAGGTTGGTTATCAACATCTTTGGGGGGGGACTTGTACAACTGAGCAGATTATGGATGTAGATGCCAAATACGGAAAATACACAACTGGGGGATGTCGATGGCAAAAAGCTGTTCCAATCCTCCAAAAAGCATTTGCGTTGGATAAAGCTAATTTAGAGGCCGGAGATAATTATGGACTGTGGTGGGTTTACTGGGCCAAAGGAGAATATGAAAAGGCTTTGCAAGTAGTGCAGATGTTGTCGCAGCCTAATTGGGTCTGGTGGCACATGCTTCAAGGTTTGGCTCACCATAAATTAAAGAATGATTATGCTGCCACGGAAAGTTTTAATAATGTAAACGAAATTATTGGCGATCGAAATATTAATAATATTTTCAATTTATATACTCATTGGCAAGTCGAAGTTTACTGGCCGTTACACGAAAAAATTTTTCAAGAATACAACTTCAAGTAAAATATTAGATGGGATTAGTTAACAAATATAAAGCCATGTTTTAATTAATTTTATATAGATTGATTTTCTTTAAGTTTATATATTCCGTGTTTCATTTGCCTCTGACATTCGTTCTCCGCAATTTTCCTTATTTAGGAGTCCAATAAGCACTTTATTGGAATATATTTTTCCAAATGTATTTCTATTTGCGTGGCGGAACTTTTTTTGCAGCTACAGCTCTGTTAACTCAAACAGAGCGTTAGGACTGTTGAAAACCAGCGGGTTTGTTATTCGGAGTTCTTCCTCACCACGGTTACGTTGCGTAGCCTTGCACGGCGATCTGGGTGAAAATTTAGCTTCACAGTTTTTTTTCATTTAAGACTAAGGGGGAATTAGTATGGAGTTTTCATTGTTGACAAAGGCGATAATTGCCTCTTCTATCCTTGTTTCTGCGAGCTGGCTGGCTGAAAATAAGCCAGAGGTTGCGGGTTTTATCATCGCATTGCCGTTGGTTAGTATAATCGCTCTCGTTTTTGGACAAATACAGCACGGAGATGATGAAAACAGCATCCTTTTTGCAAAAAGTATTTTTATCGGCGTGCCTATTTCGTACGTTTTCTTCCTTCCATTTTTTCTTCCAGTAGTCACGCGGTACGGTTTTTGGCCAACTTTAACAGTCGGGATTAGTTTATTAGGCGGGGGATACTTCCTACACCAATTTCTCATAGCGAAAATTACCTGAAGTCTGAAGCATTTGCAGTGAAGCAGCCTATGCTATCTCTTGATGAGATGGCTAAATTCCAGGTCTTGAATACATATAATTTATTAGCTCGCCACCTTCCAATCCATGAGAAATTGACTGAATAAACAAGACAGGATGCTTTTGGGGTATTCAGGCTCAAAGAAGAAAGGCCATGGCTTCGGTCGGCGAAGATGAGCCTAAGACTATCAAATCGCTTCATCACCTCCAGTTGTTTCGATTAATTTATAGGATGTATTTGGTAATGTATTCAGTGAAGGTTGTTTGGTAGAATACTTTAATCACATGACTCGGGTAAAAAATTATGGGTAAAAGCTTTGAATTTACCGTCCTCTATGTTTTGGAAGGGACCTCAATGGACCACGTCAAGGACCACAGTGACGAGGGTTGGGAGATCAAGGCAGTGACCCCTCATCCAGATGATGACTATGATTATAGAATTTGGATGCAGAGGGAGAAATAAGTGAGTAATAATGTTCTAATCCTCAAACATCCAAGGAATTTGTGAAAACGAGGCGGTTAAATAACTCGACTATCCTCTGTAACAGATAAATTTTCGCGTCTCTCCATTCTCACACTGCCCAGTCTATTTGCCTTATTTTATGTTTTTTAAGATATTGATTTGTCTTTGAAAACGGCTGAGAGCCAAAGAAACCGGTTCTTGCAGAGAAGGGGGAGGGGTGTGGACTGGATATTACACAGTTTTGTTGGGTATCAAGAAATTTGCACTTTTCCTGTGCTTTCTTGCCCCAAAGAATGTAGACAATATTTTGTTTACGTGAGTTTAGTTTTCTAACGACTTCATCGGTGAACCTCTCCCATCCTTTTTTGCTGTGTGAGGCCGGCTTTCCCTGTTCTACTGTCAAAATTGAGTTCAGCAAAAGAACACCTTGTCTACTCCAATTTTCAAGGTTACCGTGGCTTGGTTCAGTCATTCCCAAATCAGACTTCAGCTCTTTAAAAATATTCTTAAGTGACCGAGGAATTGGGGTGCCGTGTTGAACCGAGAAGCTTAACCCATGAGCTTGGCTATCCCCGTGATATGGATCTTGTCCTAGAATAACGGCACGTACATTATCAAACGGTGTCAAATCCAAGGCCCTGAAAATGTCTCGAGATCGTGGATAAATAATTTTATTTATTTTTTTTTCGGCACGTAAATACTCAAAAAGAGACTTCATGTAGTCTTTACCAAGCTCGACCATTAGCTCTTTTTTCCACGACGCTTCAAGCGTAATTTGTCTTATCATCTGTTTTCTAATAGTCGCTACTATAATGATTGACGCAACTTTTTTTTAGAACAACCTCATATTTTGAAGTAATCATCAAACGGTATTGTGTGAAGGATGTCTGTACTTTTGCATAGCAACAACATATTCCAATACTATCCGATTAAAAGAGAAAATGTATTGGTAAGTAATTTAAAAACTATTAAATTAGTTTAACAAACGTTGATAAAATTCTGTTAAAAATATTTTTTTACTTTTATGTATAATTTACTTTAAGTTTTTATATTCAAGTTACCTCTACCATTCGTTTTCCACGATTTTCCCCATTTAGGAGTCCAACAAGCGCCTTGGGAGCTTCTGATAGTCCAGTAATAATGTCTTCGTAAATTTTTAGTTCACCACGCTCAATCCAAGTTTTAATTTCATTCTCAGCTTCCACGTCCTTTTCAGGGAAATCAAAAACGATGAACCCTTCCATTTTTAATCTTTTAACTACAATTAGACCAGGAATGCCAACCGGTCCAGCAAGGGATTGACCGTCGTAAAGGGAAACTGCTCCACAGCAAACAATTCGGCCACGTTGATTCATATTAAATAATGCTGACTGAAGAATATTCCCTCCGACATTATCAAAGTAGACGTCTACCCCTTTATCGCAGGTTTGGGCAATTGCCTTGCCCAGTTTTCCTGCTTTATAGTCAAGGCACGCATCGAAACCGACTTCATTAACCAGCCAGTCGCATTTCTCCTGTCCTCCAGCAATTCCAATGACCTTTGCCCCTTTTAGCTTGCCTATTTGACCAACAAGATTACCCACTGAGCCAGCTGCTCCTGAAACGAGCAAGGTTTCTCCTTCTTTGATTTTTCCAATCTGAACGAGTCCGTGGTGCGCTGTTTTTCCGGCAATTCCCAAAACCGATAACAGATGACTTAAAGGCTTATGGTCAGGACAAGCCGTAATTTCAGTAGCACTGATTACTCCGTATGTTTGCCATCCTATTTCAGCGAAAACAAAATCTCCTTTTTTAAAGTGGGACCCATTAGGATCAACTACACTGCATATCCCGTAGCCATGCATCACATCTCCAGGCTCTATTGCTTGTCGATAGGTTGCTCCCTGCATCCATGCCCTGTTCGCTGCATCGATCGATAACATTATGTTTTTTAATAAAACTTGATTTTTTTGAGGAGACGGAATTTCACCTTCGATCAACTTGAAATGTGATTCTGTTAGCTTTCCGCTTGGTAGTTCCGGTATAGTGATTTGGATATTTTTTGTCATTTTGGTCCCAAAAAAATTAAAACAAGCTAAGAATAGCTCATTATTTGATATGTAGACCAACGATTTTTGGAGGAAAAAGTGCGCATAAATCGTCTTTTGATAGCTAACCGGGGTGAGATCGCTCTTAGAATTCATAGAAGTGCTAAGGAATTAGGTATCTCTACAATTGGCATATTTAGTGAGGACGATAGCCATGCGCTTCATCTTAGCCATGTAAACGAGTCTATTTCTCTGGGTGCGACAGGACCAAATGCTTATCTTGATATGGCAAATTTGATTAAAATCGCTTTGGCTAATAAATGTGACGCAATTCATCCAGGTTACGGATTTTTGTCGGAAAATCATCAGTTTGCTTCAAAGGTTAATTCAGCGGGCTTAATTTTTATTGGACCTACCGAGAACCAGCTCAAGCTTTTTGGTGACAAAATTTCAGCCCTCAAGCATGCGGAAGAATTAGATATACCCGTTTTAGGGATCTCAGAGGAGTTAGAAAATCACAAGTCTTTGGAGGGTTTTGTTGATAAGAACCCTAATCTCAGGGTAATTGTAAAAGCTGCAGGCGGAGGTGGCGGAAGAGGGATACGGGTTGTTGAAAATTCAAGCGAATGCAAGCAACTTTTCGAACAAGCTAGAGCAGAGGCCGAGAATGCATTTGGAGACAATCGGCTATACGCGGAGCAGTTTTTAAAAAATGCGAGGCACATTGAAGTCCAAATTATTGGAGATGGTAAAGGCGGCATAACCCATTTGTGGGAACGCGATTGCAGTTTGCAAAGAAGACATCAGAAAATTATTGAATTTGCCCCAGCTCCCTCTTTGCATAGCCAATTAAGAGATAAATTGCTCCATTGCGCAGAAAAAATGGCACATTCAGTTAATTACAAAGGTCTTGGTACCTTCGAATTTTTAATTAATACAGAAGATAATTCGCACTATTTTATGGAGGCTAATGCGAGACTTCAAGTAGAGCACACCGTAACTGAGGTAATCACAGGGCAAGATCTAGTGTGTCTACAAGTTCGGGTGGCCGAGGGAGCCTCACTCGATGAATTATCACTTAGTGACGCTCCTGAAATTAAAGGATCAGCTGTCCAAATGAGGGTCAATGCTGAGGAGATCGATGATCAAGGAAATGTTTTACCAAAGGGCGGAACTTTAACCCAATTTGAACCGCCTGCTGGGCTAGGAATCAGAATAGATACAGCGGCCTATACTAATTATGCTCTTCCGTCGACCTTTGATTCATTGCTAGCGAAAATTGTCGTTAGCTATCCATCGATAAACTTTGAAGCCCTTCTAAGGCGAGCCTCAAGGGCATTGGAGGAATTCGTTATTGAAGGAACTTCGAATAATTTGGATTTGCTTAAAGTACTTGTCGAGGACCGGAATTTAATCCAGGGCACTTTAAACACTACTTTCATTGACCAAAATGCTGGGTATCTAAACAAAGCTGCCAAAAGTCGCACTTCGCCCATTCTGATGCGTGCTGGAGATCAAAGCTCGGCAAAAGAGATTATTGAAAAACCAATTCCAGGGGGTTCAAACTCCGTTCTTGCCCCGATGCGGGGGAGTGTAATGGAGATTTATGTAGAGAAAAATCAGATTGTCTCTAAAGGAGATCAGTTGGCTTTGCTTGAGGCTATGAAAATGCATCATGAGATTAAGGCACCTTTTTCAGGGCGCATAAGCGAAATTTTTACTACTAAAGCTAGTATTGTCGAAGAATCGTCCCTTCTTTTCGCAATAATTCCAGATCAAAGTAAATCTGATGTCAATGAGGTAGAGGCGCAGATTTCGCTTGAAGCAGAAAGAGCAGATCTGTTAGAGGTGGAAAAGAGCCATAATTTAGGCAAAGACGAAAATCGTCCATTAGCGGTCAATAAAAGACGTAAAATTGGAAGTAGGACTGCTCGGGAAAACGTTGAGGACCTATGTGATGAAGGAAGCTTTTTTGAATATGGAGCGCTTGCAATCGCTGCACAACGCAGAAGACGGTCTTTGGAAGATCTCAAAGAAAACACGCCAGCTGATGGGATGATCGCTGGCTTTGGGACGGTCAATAGTGATCACTTTGGGGAGGATTTAAGCAGATGTGCAATCCTGGCGTACGACTATACGGTCCTAGCTGGAACACAAGGAGTTATTAACCACAAGAAGAAGGACAGAATTTTTGAATTGGTAAAAAGGTGGGAAACGCCAGTAGTATTTTTTACAGAAGGTGGGGGTGGTCGTCCGGGAGACGTTGATGCAGACGAATTAAATAATTCTTGGCTCGATCTTAAAACATTCACCACTTGGCCTCAAATAAATGGAGTGGCGCCCAGAATTGCAGTTAACTCGGGCAGATGCTTTGCCGGAAACGCTGTAATTTTTGGATGTGCTGACATAACAATAGCTACAAAAAATTCAAATATTGGTCTTGCTGGACCTGCGATGATCGAACACGGAGGACTTGGTAAATACAAACCGGAGGATATCGGGCCGATAGACGTGCAATCCAGTAATGGTGTTGTCGATATTGCCTGTGAAGATGAAAAAGATGCGACTCAATTAGCAAGGAGGGTTCTAAGTTTTTTTCAAGGCAAGATAGAAGGGTGGTCATGTTCTGACCAAAGAATAATGCGCCACTTGGTCCCGGAGGACCGTAAAAAGGCTTACAACATGCGGGATATCATAGAAAACTTGGCTGATGAAGGCTCGATGATCGAATTACGTAAGGACTATGGCTTTGGAGTTTTCACAGCATTCATAAGAATTGCGGGAGAACCATTTGGCCTAATTGCAAATAATCCACTGCACTTGGGGGGGGCAATCGATGGTGATGGCGGAGAAAAAGGGGGTAGATTTCTCCAATTATGTGATGCTTTCGGGATTCCCATTGTTTCCTTATGCGACACTCCAGGTTTCATGGTGGGACCTGATAGTGAAAAAACTGCTGCGGTTAGGAGAGGCTCCCGCTTGATAGTTGTCTCAGCCAATCTTTCTGTTCCCCTATTCACGGTTATTATACGTAAAGGCTACGGACTAGGTTCTCAAGCCATGGCGGGGGGGGGATTTCATGAACCATTTTTCACGATTGGTTGGCCTACTGCAGAAATGGGACCAATGGGATTGGAGGGAGCAGTGGAACTTGGATTTCGCAAAGAACTAGAAGCTACCAATAGCAGCCAAGCTCGGCAAGCATTATTTGAAAAGCTGGTTGCTCAGATGTATCAAAAGGGCAAGGCAATTTCTGTTGCTGGTAGTTTTGAAATTGACGCTGTAATTGATCCAAAAGATACTCGAGAATGGTTAACAAAAGGTCTCAAAGCGGCAAAAAAAGAGAAAAAGTATGAATTAAATAAGCGGTTTATAGACGTTTGGTAGAGTTTCTTATTTAAAGTAATTTATTGAAACTTGAAATTGTTTAATATCAATGTTTTATGACTAAAACTGGAAAATTAATTTAAAACGAATATTATCGCTTTTTCGACTCACTTGATGATCATTTCGATCTTCAGACTCTTCGATTCGCTCATAACTTGCTCCTATCGAACCCGTTAAAAACTTTATATCAAGCCCGAGACCATATTTCCAGTTTGAGGCTCTCAGGTTATGTATTTTGGAATGAAATAGAGTTTCAGGTGCGATAACGTAAGATGCCGAAACAACGGAACTGTTGCTCATATCTAGCGAATATTCAACTCGCGAGTAGGGCCGAATATCGGCGTTTCCGTTGGTAAAAAGATAATCAAGATGCAATCCTAAGTTAGCTCGAGCATGACGAATGTGTTGCTCTTTAAAAGAAATTGCGGCGTTTCCGCCTGTTTCTTCAAATGGCCTAAGGTTAGTATATCCAACATCAACACGTGAGTAAGGTGTTAAAAATAAAGTTCTAAAATTAGTTTTAAACTCTTTGTGTATGCTAAGTGATTGATATCCTTGATAAGCCTTTCTTTCCCCAAGAATTGGATTTCCAAATCCAATCTCTCTATGGGTTTTCAGGTTAAATTGATTGCCACCAAGTATAAAGTCAATGAAATACTTGTCAGAAAACGTCCATGTTTTGTAAAACGCGATTCCATAATCTACTGAATCAATATGAGTTCCTTGAACCCCAATTTCGGTATTGTTATTGGCTCCTCTCAAAGCCAATCCGATAAGTCTGGAAGAATCAAGCTTCTTATCGAAGCCTAGAGTCATTCCCTCAGAGTGAAAATGCTTAAAGCTTGAGTGCCTCTGTTGACCGACCTTCCCAACGACAATGTCTCCAGCTGTCCACATTGCCCAATCTCCTAGTGACTCAGTGGATTCCACTTCAATATTGCCTCGAATAACATCAAAAAATTCATTTTCGATCAGAGAAAGAGCGTCAATCGCCGGATTATCATTTAATAATTGCCATTCGGGTTGAACGATGTCAACTTTTACCTTGTGCACGGATCTATGGCGTTCTTTTCTATGCGCTCTAAACCACTCTAGCCGGTCCAATATAGGTCGTATTGATTCATAAAGCCTACGGTCTACTAACTCGGTTTGAGCTTCCACCATTCCCGCAATATCCGGATCATCCCAGGGTGAAGAAATCCGACTTGATGTCCTAAAATTTAGCGTTGTTTGATTTTTAATCCCGGCGAACTTTTGTTCGTCTGAATTGGTGAAGGTTGTTGCGTCAATGTTTATGTAGTATTCGGTGTTAGGTCTAAGCCAGTCAGGCCAAGTTACTGTGACCGTAGCGTTTTTTACCAATACATCGTCGCTATTAACATCAGCAGAGTAGATAAGCTTCTCATCAGCCTTTGAAAACAATTTAATTAATCCACTGCCAACGACCAAATTATGGCTAAAGGTCAGTATTAATTTTCTATTATTTACCGACACATCTTGTGCATCATCTATCGGGTTTGAGGCTATTAGGGTGACGATTCCCTCATCAGAAGTTGTGAAATTTAGAGTAGTTTGATCGGAGATTCCTCCGTAAAAGGCGCTGCCAGAGTTTTTTATCGCCGTGCTATCAATGAGAACATGGTAGTTACTACTAGCAGAAAAATTTTTTGAAAAAGCAAGGGTAATAACACTTGTTCCCCATCCTGTGATCTTTGATCCAGTTACATCAAAAGACTCAAAAGTTTCTCCAGATAGGGTTTCTATTACTTTAATATTGCCGGTGTTGCTGCTAATAGCCTCATTAAATGTTAATTTTAGGCTTTCTGTGGCGACTGACATTCCGGTGGTATTATCGGGTGGGGAAGAAGATGTCAGGTAGGGAAGCCCCATTGTTGTAAAATTGAATGAGGTTTGATCTGAAATTCCAGTATAGGCTGTTCCATCGGTTGCTATCAGAGCAGTATTGTCTAT
>PAHB01000110.1 GCA_002704665.1 Pseudomonadota bacterium | reverse complement strand
ACAATATTATTAGCTTCTAATAATCCTTTTTTGAAAGACTCTGAAACCTTAAACGTAAGTGAGTCAATTCTTGGATGACATTTAACTAATAAAATTTTCATTAAAATTCTTTTATAAAAATTAAAGTGTTGAAAATACCTCACCTCCATCTAAAAGGATATTTTGTCCAACAATAAAGCCTGCATGGATGCTACAAATGAATGCACAAGTTGCTCCAAATTCTTCTATAGTGCCATATCTTCCAGAAGGAATTTTTGCATGATTATTTTCTCTAACCTTTTCAATTGTAATATCACTTTTGGATGCTGCATTTTTTTCTAGCATTTTAATTCTATCTGTATAATGAGACCCGGGTAATAAATTGTTTATTGTTACATTATGAGATGCAACTTGTCTTGAAGTTCCTGCTACATAACCAGTTAAGCCTGTTCTAGAAGCATTCGAAAGTCCTAAAGCAGGTATTGGAGCCTTTACTGACTTACTAGTGATATTTATTACTCTTCCCCATTTATTAGCAATCATTTTAGGAAGGACTGCTTTTGTAAGTGCAATTGGGGTAAGCATATTTGCTTCTAAAGCTTTAATAAAATCTGATTGATCCCAGTCAGACCAAAGTCCTGGAGGTGGGCCTCCAGCATTGTTAATAAGAATATCGGGCTTTGGGCACAATTTTAAAACTTCATTCTGTCCATTTATAGATGTGATATCTACTGCGGCAGTTTTTATTTCTATACCAAATTTTAAGAGTTCATTTTTGGATTTGAGCAAATTCGCCTCATTTCTTGCACACATAGTTAAATTCACTCCTGCTTCTGCTAAAGCTTTGGCACAACCAAAACCGAGTCCTTTTGAGGATGCACATACGATTGCTTTTTTCCCTTTAATACCTAAATCCATAACTTCCTCTTTATTTGTTTTTATAAGTTGTTGAAAGAAAATTTTATGTTATCAATAAATTATATTTTAAACCTTATTAACACTAGTTTTTATGAAAATCTCTGACTGTCATAATTTCCATGATTTTAGAAAACTTGCAAGACAAAATCTGCCATATCCAATTTTTAATTATATTGATGGGGCTGCAGATGATGAAATTACATATAAAAGAAACTCTCAAGCTTATAATGACGTTGACCTTGTTCCAAATGTTTTGGCTGGTGTTGAAAAAATTGATTTATCAACGACAATTTTTGGAAAAAAGATTGATTTACCAATTTATCTAGCACCAACTGCAGTTCAAAGATTATTCCATTATGATGGGGAAAGGGCAGTAGCTAGAGCAGCTGAAAAATTTAATACTATGTTTGGGATTTCTTCTTTAGCAACAGTAAGTGTTGAAGAAATTTCAGATATGATTAAAACACCAAAATTGTTTCAATTTTATTTTCATAAAGATAGGGGTTTAAATGATCATATGCTTCAAAGAGCAAAATCAGCAAATTTTGATGTTTTAGCTTTGACGGTTGATACTATTACTGGAGGAAATAGAGAAAGAGATTTAAGGTCTGGTTTTGCAATACCGCCAAAATTTTCTTTTTCAAGTTTAATGAGTTTTTTGCTAAAACCAAAGTGGTCTTTAAATTACCTAACCAAACCCAAATTTGAACTTCCACACTTACAAGAATTTGTTGTTGAGGGAACTTCGGCAGTTACATCTATTGGTGAATATTTTTCTTCCATGTTAGACCAATCAATGAGTTGGAAAGATGCTGAAAAGTTGTGTTCTCAATGGGGAGGTCATTTTGCTTTAAAAGGGATAATGAGTGTTGAAGATGCTAAAAAAGCTGTTGATATAGGTTGTACAGGTATTATGGTTTCAAATCATGGAGGAAGACAATTAGATGGATCCCGAGCTCCTTTTGATCAGCTTGCAGAAATAATTGATGCTGTAGGGGATAAAATAGATGTGATTTGTGAAGGAGGCATCCAAAGAGGCACTCATATATTGAAAGCATTATCACTTGGTGCAAAGGCATGTTCAGGTGGAAGAATGTATTTATATGCTTTAGCCGCATCTGGTCAAGTTGGCGTTGAACGATCTCTTGGTCTTTTTCAAGCAGAGCTCGAAAGAGACATGAAACTTATGGGATTAAATTCAATAGATAAATTATCAAGGTCAAATTTAAAATTTAGATAATACAAAGCTTTGTTTGATTTGGATTTATTTTTTTGATAAGAGTGATTTGATTATAATGAAAGGAAAATTAATGGATAATTTCGAAGACTATCTTAATACTAATGCTGGAAGATTTGATAATAAAAAGCGAGATTATTCTCTTACAGATGTTAAGAAATTATCTGGGTCATTAAACATAGAATATACTCTTGCAAAGATTGGAGCAGAGAAACTATGGAAACTTCTCAACAGTGAAAACTATGTCAATACACTGGGAGCAATGACAGGTAATCAGGCAATGCAACAAGTTCGTGCTGGATTAAAGGCTATTTACTTATCTGGATGGCAAATAGCTGCAGATAACAATGCTTATGGAGGAATGTTTCCAGATCAATCTATTTATCCGGTCAATTCTGGCCCTGATTTAGTTAAAAATATTAATAAAACATTAAGTAGGGCGGATGAAATTGAGGTCCTTGAAAATGGTAAAGCTTCAACAGATTGGTATGCTCCTATTGTTGCTGATGCTGAGGCTGGGTTTGGAGGTGTTTTAAATGCTTTCGAAATCACAAGATCTTATATTGAGGCAGGAGCATCAGGAGTTCATTTTGAAGATCAATTAGCTTCTGAAAAAAAATGTGGACACATGGGTGGTAAAGTTCTTATTCCAGTTCAACAGCATATTGCTAATTTAAATGCTGCTAGATTAGCTGCTGATACATGTGGAGTTTCTACATTGATAATTGCTAGAACCGATGCTGAATCAGCCAAATTAATTACATCTGATATTGATGAAAGAGATAAACCATTTCTATCTGGAGAACGTTCTGAAGAAGGTTTTTATATACTTAAAAATGAAGGTGCCTTTGAAAGGTGCGTTACTCGTGGTCTAGCTTATTCTGAATACGCTGATTTAATATGGATGGAAACTTCAACACCTGATTTAAATCAAGCTAAGAAGTTTGCTGAAGCTATTCGTAAAAAGCATCCAAATCAAATTTTAGCATATAATTGTAGCCCCAGTTTTAATTGGTCAGCGAATTTATCTGAAACTGAAATCGCAAATTTTCAAAAAGAAATAGCTGCAATGGGTTATAAATTTCAGTTTGTTACTCTAGCTGGATTTCATACTTTAAATTATAGTATGTATGAATTAGCTCATGGTTATAAACAAAATGGAATGAAATCTTATACTAAAGTTCAAAATGCTGAATTTGAAGCAGAAAAAATTGGATATACAGCGCATAGGCATCAAAGAGAAGTTGGAGCAGGTTGGTATGATGCAGTTTCTGTAGCTGTAAAAGGTGGTTCNTCTTCAACATCTGCACTTTCAGGATCTACAGAAGAAGATCAATTTAAAAAAGATGATGTTTCTCATGCCGCTGAATAATTATAGGAGTTTTGAATATGGATGAAGAAAGATTAACAATTATAGNAAGTAGCTTTGAAGAGGCTGCTGTCGAATTTCATAGAACCAAATTATCTTCTAAAGGATATAGAATGGATGGAAGGATTACTCCTCAAAAATTTCAATATATGGAAGGTCATGAAAGAAAAGATTTGTTTGAAGGTAAAATAATGTATGCAGTGACTTTCGTAAAAGACAAATCAGAAAAGAAATAATTTAAAGTTATTTAAGTTCAAAACTATTGACTTTATTTTTTGCTTCTTCAGCTATTTTTGATAGTTCCATCATTGAAGTAGTGATCTCTTCTGCAGAAACAGCATTTGCCTCTCCAATTTTCTGTAAATTGTCAGTTGAACTTGTGACACTTGCGAGTAGATTACTTTGTTCTTTTGATTTTTCAGTAATGTTAATCATCATTTTTTCTATTTCAGAAATAGTCTCACTAATATGCCGCATCTCTTCTTTTAAATTTGACATACGCGAAGCTCCATCATTAGCTTTCTCTTGTGCCAAGTTGGTAAGATTAGAAATATCTTTCACTGATAATGAAGACTTATCTGCTAGTTTACCGACTTCAGAAGCAACGACTGAAAATCCTCGTCCCGCATCACCAGCACGTGTTGCTTCAATAGCAGCGTTTAATGCTAGCATTGTAGTTTGATTGGCAATGTCATTTATCAATTCTGATATACTTGCAATTTTTTCACTGTTCTTCAAAATCTCTTCAGCAACCACACCCATATTTTCAGCTTCCTTAGACCCTTTAGTCGCTAAATCATTGGCATTTTTAGCAACTTCATTGGTGTTCTGAGCACTTTCATCAACTGAACTTGCTATAGCTGTTGAATTATTAAGTTGGTCTTGGATTTCTTGAGTTGCTTGAACTTGAGAACGAGCTCCATCGGAAACTTCTCCTATTGCTTCACCTGTTTGACTAATTGCCGATACAATACGTTGAACATCTTCTAAAATTCCCTGCAATGTCGAAGACAATTTTTCAAGAGAAGAAGAAATATGATTAGAGCACCTAGCAATATCACCAGTATAATTATTAGGCATTCTTGCAGTTAAGTTTCCACTTGAAACACTCGAGAAAACATTCTCGATATCTTTAAATGCTTTTTCAGTAATATCTAACATGTTGTCTATAGATTTTGCTGCTTTACCAATTTCATCATTTCCTTTTAAATTTAACCTAGAGGAAAAATCTCCATCTTCAGAAACTTTTGTAGATAACTTTGAAAATTTTAACATCGGTACGATTATGGATTGTCTAGTTATTATAACACCAATTAAAAGTGCAAGTGACAAGCCTATACCAACAAGTATCCAAATAGTTCGAATTCTTCTTTCAACTAATTCTGCATTTTTAATTGTATTAAGATCAATATTTTCAATTGTTCTCTTTTTGAGAGAAATTATATTTTTGAATTGATAATCTAATCCCTTTTCTACTTTAGAAAATAAATTTATATTTTCTAGCTGTCTATCAAGATCGTCTCTGACAAATCTATATTGATCAGCACTTATTGGTCTCATTTTTTCAAATGTTTCGCTCAATATTTGATAAAATTTTTGATTTTTATAGTTGGTATATGTATTTTCAATTGTACTTTCATACTTCTTAAATAATAGTGGGATAAGAGTTTGCTCATACNTATTGACATCACGNAAATATTGATNAAAAAAGTTATTAGATCTTTTTAATTCATTATGAATTAGAGTTAGTTCATTCAGAACTGGGTTTGTACCCTGATTATTTGCTATTCTAGTATTACTATTACCTTTTGGTTTAAGTTTAAAAATTTGGTCTTGAAACCCTTCAATNGCATATAGAACNTCAGATTNTTTTATGAACATCTGTTGTAATTTCAACATATACTTTAGAAGTGTTATAACTAATACTTGTTCTTCTTCAGGAATTCTATTATTGGCTTTAGTATCCTGATANGTTTGCGCTGAAGATAAAGTTCTGTTAGTTTCAAAAATAGCNAATTCTATTTTTTCTTTTAAATCTAACCGTACTTTTTTTAATTCTTCATAATTTTTTAAAATTTCTAGTCTTTTGCCTGCAGAGTTTTTTGCAAGTTGAAAATACATTGTTGCTAAATTTGAAGAAGAAACAGCTNCATGTTTATNATCCTCATNAACTATGAGTGAGGATGAATATCTTAATTCATTAAAAATATTTCTCAGTTCAGAAAGAATAAAAAACTTANTCTTTGGATCTTTTATTTCAGCATCTCCAGATGCTTTTAGTTTATTCCACTCTTGTCTAATATCAGAATTCAATTTTGAAATTTCTGTAAGATTATCTNTAATATTGTTAATGTTTAACTTAGCTTTATCATATGTNTCCTCAGCTAATGCTGGATCTTTCTCTAGTAAAAAACTAGCTTCTTTTAGAACAGATTTCCAATCCTTAAAAGCATCTTGGGTATCATTTAAATAGTTTAGTATTTTTGTATCTTTAGAAATTATTGTTTCATAATTTTTAGAAATTTCATTAATATCCCTTGTGGACATGAAAGAAATTAAAAGCATTACCAATGTTAACGGAACAAGTGTAATAAGAGATTTAATAGTGATATTCATTAAATCGAATTTTTTAAAAAAATTNAAGAATTTTTTATTTTTCATTTTTAATTAACAATCTAAATTAATTAATGAANGGATTTTAAAACATCATTTCTATATCATCNAANTANAGAAAAAATCTAGTCCTTATTATTTTTTTAAACTAATAAAAATAGAAANAATTACTAGAATACAATAAATTTAATTTAAAATAATAAACTTTTGAACTTTGCTTAGAAATTTATTGCATATTTAAGTTATTAAAATTGCATAAATTAGAAAATNATNCCAAATTTAGGTTTTGAGAAAAANNCAAATANTTCNGGAAATTNTTTTTCNATTTTTTNCNNATNATAAAGTTTCCATTCANTTTTAATTTCATTTTTTCTTTCATNACCAATTTGCTGGTTNCTNAGGCTNGTAATTACCCAATAAGTGAATTCAGTTATTTGGCATGCATAGTCACAAGTTTTATCAAAGTATGTATAAACTGCAGTAGATGGATATTTATTTGGAATCCGCGCAAAATATCCCCCTCTTGCTATATTCATATACTCTGAAATTTTACTATATTTATCTTCCCCAAAATCTAATGGATAAACTCTAACAAAACCAAATTGAGTGACTAAATGCAATGCCTCTTCAAGGGTAGGATCAAATTCATTTCCTTCAGTTATAATTTCATCTTCAAATACAACAGTAAACTCATCATTATTAGAGTCATTATGGTATTTCTCGGCATACTTTTCATCAGATATGACTAAAAGGGTTGCATCAACATCAATTAACTCCTTTAACACAAACTTATTATCAGGCATGCCATCTCTATTATAGTCAATAATATTAGTCAGTACTGTAGATGCATGCTTTAATTTGATATCAGATACATTTGTATCCCCGCATACATTTAAATCAAAAAAGTTTTTTTCAGGCGATTTGAAACCATTAGGACAATTTGCATAAGTAAACTTATGAGAATAAATAGATATGGAAAAGATAATTAAAAAAAATATAGTTTTATAAATTTGAGTGCTTTTCATAACATAATATAAATACTAAATATTTTCTGCTTGTTTTCTCAAAAGAAATTTCTGAATTTTCCCAGTACTTGTTTTTGGTATTTCGCAGAAAACATAGTGCTTAGGCACTTTAAATCCAGCTAAATGCTGACGACAATGATTAATTAAGTCTTCTTTATTTTCTTCAACACCTTCTCTTAACTCTATAAAAACGCATGGAGTTTCACCCCACTTTAAATCATCTTTTGCTACAACAGCTGCCACACTTACAGTAGGGTGTTTGTATAAGATACCTTCTATTTCAATAGAAGAAATATTTTCTCCACCAGAAATGATTATATCTTTAGATCGGTCTTTTAGTTGAATATAACCATCTTCATACCAGACACCCAAGTCACCAGTATGAAACCAACCATTTCCAAAGGCCTCTTTAGTAGCTTTTGGGTTCTTTAAATAACCACTCATAGTTATATTTCCTCGAAGAAGAACCTCACCCATTTCTGTTCCATCCTTTTTCACTTGTTTCATGTTTTCTGGATTTACAACAATTAGATCTTCTTGAACCGGATATGTAACTCCTTGCCTAGATTTTTTAATTGCTTGGTCAGATTTAGTAAAACTATTCCATTCATCTTGCCAGGCACAAACTACAGCTGGTCCATAAACTTCTGTAAGTCCATAGGTATGTGTTACTTCAATTTCACAATCAGCCATTTTCGATAAAACAGCTTCAGGAGGAGGAGCACCTGCTGTCATCATTTTTAAGTTTCTTGAAATATTTGGATCTGAATTATTAATATTTTCAGCAATCATTTGCATAATTATTGGAGCACCACAAAGATGAGTAACTTTATTATGATTAATGGATTCTATAATTCCAGCACCTGTTGGTTGTCTCAAACAAACGTGAATTCCAGCTCTTTCGGTAATTGTCCATGGAAAACACCATCCATTACAATGAAACATTGGNAGNGTCCACAGATAATTAGGNTGCATTTTNATATCCCAAGTAAGAGTATTTCCAATCGCATTGAGATATGCTCCTCTATGATGACATACAACCCCTTTTGGATTTCCTGTAGTTCCAGAAGTGTAATTTAAAGCGATAGGATCCCATTCATTAGAGGGAAGAACTTTTGAAAAATCTGAAATACTATTATTAAGTATAAATTCTTCGTAGTTAATTATATTTAATTTTTTTGACAATTCAGATTTTATTTGTCCTGATACTAGATCAACTACTTCAATTAATATTGGAGGATTTTCTAAATCCTTAATAGCTTCATTTACTCGATCAGAATACTCACTATCATATAAAAACAATTTAGCTTCCCCATGCTTTAGGATAAAACTAATGGTGCTAGCTTCTAATCTCGTGTTTATAGAATTCAAAACTGCTCCTGCCATAGGAACCCCAAAATGGCATTCCCACATTTCTGGAATATTTGGAAGCATAACTGCAACTGTATCTTTTGGTAAAATACCAATACTAATTAATGCATTTGCCAATAGATCACATCGATTTGCAGCTTCACTGTAAGATCTTTGAATTTTTCCATAAGATATGGCTTTTTGTTTAGGAAATACACGGCGTGTTCGAGATAAAAATGATATGGGACTTAGAGGTTCGTAATTAGCAGAATTTTTATCTAAATTTTTATCATATATTGACATTAAATTTAATTCCTTGGAATTGAACATTGCTTAACAGTAAACATTCTAAATAATATTTTACAATAATTTTTTAAAAATAGTGTAGGTGGTGCCCAGGGGCTGTCAATTTACCTGCTACAAGCACCAATCACATATCATTACAAGCAATACCAACAGTTTAAGTGATACAGTTTTTGTGTCAACAGGCACAAATTGTCTACCGTTTTGTCTACCCT